>JALOTG010000270.1 GCA_025458005.1 Thiobacillaceae bacterium | reverse complement strand
AAGGAAAGGCTCGGCGCACAGTTCCGCCAGCCCGATGGGCGCGCGGCGGCGGGCGAGGGGGTGGCGGCGCGCCGCGATGGCCACCAGTTCGTTGGGCATGAAGGGTTCCACGGTCAGGTCGGCGCCCTCGGGCGGCACGCTGAAGACGTAAAGGTCGTCCAGGTTGTCCCGCATGCGCTGCAGCAGCACATCGCGCTGGCTGACGCTGAGGGAGGGCTCGATGGCCGGGTGCTCCTGCAGGAAATGGCCCAGGATGCGCGGCGCGAAGAACTTGGCCGAGGTTACCACCCCCAGGCGCAAGCGGCCGCCCTCCAGCCCCTTGAGGGCCTGCAGGCGGGCATGCATCTGCTCCAGCCCGTCGAGCATGATGCGGGCGCTGTGCAGCACGATCTCCCCCGCCTCGGTCAGGTGGAGCTTCTTGCGGAAGGTGTAGAACAGCGGGCTGCCGACGAGGTCCTGGAGCTGGGCCATCTGCATCGACACCGTGGGCTGGGTTAGGTGCAGCTCGCGCGCGACCTGACTGAAGTTGCCGCAGCGGGCGATGCGTTCGAAGACCTGAAGCTGGCGCAGGGTGGGATGGGCCATGGTTTAACTATAGGTCGAAACCTATAGTCATCATCATAACAATTGATTTCCTTCTATACGATCCGCTCCCTAGGCTGGCTCACCATGGCGGCACGGTGCCGCGCATCGAGATCGAATACGTCCATGAACACCACCCTGACTGCGCTGTTCCCTTTCCTGCGCTGGTTCCCCATGTCCGCCGGCACCCTGCGCGCCGACGTCGTTGCCGGCATCACCGTGGCGCTCGTGCTGGTGCCCCAGAGCATGGCCTACGCCCTGCTCGCCGGGCTGCCGGTGGTCTACGGCCTGTACGCCGCCCTGCTGCCGGTGGTGATCGGCGCCCTATTCGGCAATTTCAACCTCCTGCACACCGGGCCGGTGGTCATGCTGTCGCTGATGTCGGCGGCGGCCATCGCCCCGTTCGCCCTGTCCGGTTCGGACGAGTTCATCGCCCTGTCCATCCTGCTCGCCCTCATGGTGGGGGTGCTGCGCCTGCTGATGGGCGCCTTCAAGCTGGGGGGCATCGTCAACCTGGTGTCGCACCCGGTGCTGGTCGGCTTCACCAACGCCGCCGCGATCATCATCGGCCTGTCGCAGCTGCGCTTCATCATGAACATGCCCAACCCCGGCACCGGCAGCTTCGTGGGCGACGTGACCGCGCTGCTGCAGCGCGCCGACCAGGCCTACCTGCCGGCGGTGGTCTTCGCCGTCGGCACCGGCCTCGTGATGTGGATGCTCTTCCGTTGGCTGCCCAAGATGCCCGCGGTGCTCCTGGCGGTCGTCATCGGCACCGGCTTGAGCGCGGCGATCGGCTTCGAGCGCGTCGACAAGCCCGCCGTGGAGCGGGTGGCCGACGCCCAGGTGCGCGGCATGATCGACGCCTTCGCCGGCGCCAACCAGGAGGGCAAGACCCTGTCCGCCGAGGTCAAGGAAAGGCGCGGCGCGCTGGCCAGGGCCGAGGCCGCGGACGCGCCCGAGACCGCACTGGAGACGCTGCGCGCGGAGATCCACGTGCTGGAGGTGCGCATCGACCACCTGAAGAAGGAGAACAACGCCCGCCGGCTGGAGATCCACGCCCAGCCCCTGGTCCAGGTGCAGGCCGCGGACGGGCCGCTGTACTACCATCGCGACCGGCTGCCTGCCGGCGCCGCCGCCCAGGAGGGCGCATGGCGCTTCCAGAGCCTCAAGGACGGCAAGGTGACGCTGGCCGCCGGCGGCGACGTGGTCGGCACGATCCCCGCGGGGCTGCCTGAATTCAAGGCACCCACCCTGGAGTGGAACATCATGCTGGCCCTGCTGCCCGCTGCCTTCGTCATGGCGCTGATCGGCTTCATGGAGGCCACAGCGGTGTCCAAGGCCCTGGCAGCAAAGAGCCGCCAGCGCATCGACACCAACAAGGAGCTGGTCGGACAGGGCCTGGCCAACATCGTCGGCGCCTTCTTCCAGAGCTACGTGGTGAGTGGCTCCTTCTCCCGATCTGCGGTGGCCGGCCGCGCCGGGGCCAAGACCGGCCTGTTCGCGGTGGTCAGCGCGCTGGTGGTGCTGGTCGTGCTGCTGTTCCTCACGCCCTACCTCTATCACCTGCCCCAGGCGGTGCTGGCCATGATCGTGATGATGGCGGTGTTCGGTTTGATCCGTATCAGCCCGCTGGTGCACGCGTGGAAGGTTCAGCGCAGCGACGTGCTGGCAGGATTGACCACCTTCGTTGCGACGCTCGCGTTCGCGCCCGACATCGCCAATGGCATCCTGATCGGAATGGGGCTCACCGCGGCCTTGTTCCTGCTGCGCACCATGAAGCCGCGCACCGCGGTGCTCGGGCGCAAGGCGGACGGCACCATGGGCGGCATCGACGCGAACGATCTCGAGCCGCTCGGCAGGCAGTTCGTCGCCATGCGTTTCGACCGCTCCCTGAACTATCTCAACGTGGCGGCCTTCGAGGACACGGTGCTGGAGGTACTGGCGCGCTACCCCGAGGCCCGCGGCATCCTGGTGATCGGCTCCGGCATCAACGAGATCGATGCCTCGGGCGAGGACAAGGTGCGGGAACTGGCGCAGAGCCTGAAGCAGCAGGGCGTGGTCCTCATGTTCAGCAGCCTCAAGGCGCAGGTCGCCGACGTGTTCGAGCGCGCCGGTCTCATCGAGCTGCTCGGCCCGGACAAGGTCTTCCCGAGCAAGGAGGTCGCGGTGGAGCAGGCCCGCCGACGCTTCGATCTGGCGCCGGCCTGAGCCGGCGGGGGCGGGTCAGGCCTGCCCCCGACCCCCGCCCGGGAAGGCTGCCGCCCCACCCAGCCCCTTTGGAGAACGAGGAGGGACCGGAAGTGGCCGGCTTTCCCCCTTCGCCGCGAGGCTGGCCGGGTCGCCGATCGGGGCCGCTCGGCGTCAGGATTTTTTACAGTGCCTCGCCGGGCGCGGCGGATCGAGCCAAATCGCTGAGGACGATCACCGTTTTTGATGGTGATTCGCCACGCCCGACGATTCCCTACACCTCGGTCCGCTGCGAGATCCGCGGGGGGGCCTCGATATCGCCACCGCGACACGGGCTGTCTCGTCATGCCTCCTGTAGCCGAGCGGCAGCTGGACAGCCCGTAGGGGCAGCGACAGGCGGCGACTGCGGCGCCCGCGTGAGGGCCATGACGAGCGCACCGAGCAGGCAGGCGACGCCGGCGATGACGAAGGGTGCCATCCACGCGATCGGGTAGGTCGAGCCACCCGCCAGGTCCTTGAAATAGCCGGCCAGGAGCGGGCCGGCCAGACCGGCCACGCCGAACGC
>JALOTG010000269.1 GCA_025458005.1 Thiobacillaceae bacterium | reverse complement strand
AGGCGATCGGCTCCTGGCAGTCCAGGGTGAGCCGTTCGTTGACCACGTCCAGCATTTCCAAAAACGACATGTCGGTCGAGATGTCGCGGGCCGCCTGGGTTTCGAATCGGCCCTTGTCCGAGCGGCTTTTCTGCCGCCAGATCTTAAGCGTCAGGTTGATGGTCTTGTTCACTTGTAGCTCCTCTGGGTTAGCTGAACGTTTTCGAAGGTCAGGGGCTCTTTGTGAAGGTTCGGATCGCGGCCCTCGCCGGTGAATTCCCAGGCGGCGACGTGGCAGAAGTTCTGATCGTCGCGCCGGGCCTCATTCTCCTCGGTCTGGAACGCCTCGTTGAAATGGCCGCCGCAGGATTCCTGGCGCGCCAGGGCATCGACGACCAACAGCTCCCCGAACTCCATGAAATCCGCCACCCGGCCGGCTTTCTCCAGGCTCTGGTTGAGATCCTCGGCGGAGCCGGGTACCCGCACGTTCTGCCAGAACTCCTCGCGCAGTTCACGGATGAGGGTGCGGGCCTTTGCCAGGCCTTCATTGGTGCGCGACATGCCGCAGTGATTCCACAGGATGAGCCCCAACTGGCGGTGGAAGTCATCGATGGTGCGCGTGCCCGGAATCGAGAGCAGCTTTCGGACCCGTTCGCCGACCTGGCGCTCCGCATCCTCGAAGGCGGCATGTCCGGTGGTCACCGTATCGAACGGCGCGCCGACCAGGTAGCCGCCGATGGTGGCCGGGATCACGAAATAACCATCCGCCAGCCCCTGCATCAGGGCGCTGGCGCCCAGGCGGTTGGCGCCGTGGTCGGAGAAGTTCGCCTCCCCGAGCACGAAGAGCCCGTCGACGGTGCTCATGAGATTGTAGTCCACCCAGAGCCCCCCCATAGTGTAGTGCACGGCCGGGTAGATCATCATCGGCGTGCGGTAGGGGTCGTCCCCGGTGATTTTTGCATACATCTGGAAGAGGTTGCCGTACTTTTTGGCAATGGTGGCCTGGCCGTCGCGCTGGATGGCGTCGGTGAAATCCAGGTACACCGCCAGCCCCGTTTCGCCCACCCCTTTGCCCTGGTCGCATTGCTCCTTGGAGTTGCGGGAGGCCACGTCGCGGGGGACCAGGTTGCCGAAGCTCGGGTACTTGCGCTCGAGGAAATAGTCCCGCTCGGCCTCGGGAATATCGGCCGGGGCGCGCTTGTCGCCCGCGGTCTTCGGCACCCAGACCCGGCCGTCGTTGCGCAGGCTTTCGCTCATCAGGGTGAGCTTTGACTGGTAGGTGCCGTGCACCGGGATGCAGGTCGGGTGGATCTGTGTGAAGCAGGGGTTGGCGAAGAATGCGCCGCGCTTGTAGGCCCGGTAGGTGGCAGTGACGTTGCAGGCCTTGGCGTTGGTGGACAGAAAGTACGCGTTGGCGTAGCCGCCGGTGCACAGCAGCACGGCATGGGCGGCGTGGCGTTCGATTTCACCGGTGAGCAGGTTGCGGGCCACGATGCCGCGCGCCTGACCGTTGATGACGACCAGGTCCAGCATCTCGCGGCGGGGGAACAGGTGCACCTTGCCGGCCGCAACCTGGCGCATCAGGGCGCTGTAGGCGCCGAGCAGCAGCTGCTGTCCGGTCTGGCCGCGGGCATAAAACGTGCGCGACAGCTGCGCGCCGCCGAAAGAGCGGTTGGCCAGCAGCCCGCCGTATTCCCGGGCAAAGGGGATGCCTTGGGCGGTGCAGTGATCGATGATGGCGTTGCTGACCTGGGCCAGCCGGTAGACGTTAGCCTCCCGCGCGCGGAAATCCCCGCCTTTGATCGTGTCGTAGAAGAGCCTCCAGATGCTGTCGCCGTCGTTGGGGTAGTTCTTGGCGGCGTTGATGCCGCCCTGGGCGGCGATGCTATGCGCCCGGCGCGGCGAGTCGTGGATGCAAAAGGTCTTCACGTCGTAGCCGAGCTCCGCCAGGCTGGCCGAGGCCGAGGCACCGGCCAGCCCGGTGCCGACCACGATGATGCTGAACTTGCGCTTGTTGGCCGGGTTGACCAGCTTGGTCTCGAAACGGTGGCGGTCCCATTTCTGGGGGAGGGGCCCTGCGGGTATTTTGGCATCGAGGCGCATGGGGGTTCCTTTCTATGTCGAGCGAAAACGCGAACGGGCTAATACCGGATCAGCATGAAAAAGGGCAGTAGACCGAAGCCGAAGGCGACGATGCCGCCCGCGGCCCAGCTCAGCGCCGTCACGGCCGGCATGGTTTTCGGGTGGTTGGCGCCGACCGACTGGATGGCGCTCCAGAAGCCGTGGCGGACGTGCAGGGCCACCACGATCATCGCCGAGGCGTAGAGCAGGATGACCCAGGGCTGGTTGAACGCGGCGGCCGCTAGGTCGAAAATCGTTTGGGCGCCCTTGTCGGTCCAGGTGAAGTGGAACAGGTGAAAAATCAGAAACGCGAGGATGGCCAGGCCGGTGTAGGGCATGGTCCTGGAGCTGATCGTCCGCCCGCCGGCGGAAGCGTCCGTTTCGTAGCGAAGCGGGCGGGCCTTGCGGTTCTGCAGGAAGAGATAGAGCCCGGTCAGGACATGCACGAGGGCAAAACCGATCAATCCCGCGCGAAACACCTGGAGTATCGGTCCCAGCGACTGCAGTTTTTCGGCATAACCATTGAAGGCCTCCCGGCCGGCGATCATTAACAGGTTCCCGGCGAGATGGGCCGCCAGAAAGCCGATGAACGCCAGGCCGGTCAGGGCCATCATGAACTTTTTGCCGACGGATGATCCGAGAGCCGCAGTGAACCAAGTCATGGGGTCTCCTCCGAAAGGGTAGTGGCTGTCGGCCTGCGGGTCGACAAGACTGCAGTATTAGAAAATTGCCCCTTGGCTGTCAACAAGCAATCCATCAAGCTTCAGGGCTTCGAAACAATGGCTCAGGGTTCAGGAGACCCAGCGCGTCCTTCCCTGCCATTCCGACCGCCGATCGCACATCCGATATCCTGTATCTATCCACCTGAACCCCGAACCCAGAAAGCTTGCTTTCAGCGCCCGTGACCCGCTTTATTTTCCCACGCTTCGGCGGCCTCCCGCCACCAGGCATCGCGGCGGGTGGCGAGCACGGCGCTAGCGATGGACCTCCCGGTGTCGGTGCGCAGCCGGGCGAGCACGTGCGGCAGCCACTCCGTGGGCGGTTCGCAGCCGATGTCGATCAGGTCCTTCAGCTCCAGAAGGAGCGCGATCTGGTCCGCGTCGTGGGCCAGCAGGGCTTCCGGCGACCGGGCCTCGCGGTATTCAGCGATGAGGCCGGCCAGGTGAGGGCCGAAGGGAATCTCCCGGGTGGCGTCCGCGACCGCCTTGGGCTCGTCGGTGCGGACGTAGGCTTT
>JALOTG010000100.1 GCA_025458005.1 Thiobacillaceae bacterium | reverse complement strand
GTGCAGCTCGCCGCGCAGCAGGGCGAACAGGCTGGACTTGCCGGAGCCGTTGGCGCCGATCAGGCCGATCCGCTCGCCCGGGTTGAGGGCGAGGTCGGCGGCCTCGAGCAGGGCCTTGCCGCCGCGGAGGAGGCTGAGTTGCTGGAGACGGATCATGATGATTTGCGGTGGTGGACGCTGCTGCACATTTCCTGCGCAATTATTGCCGATAATGGGGCATCGGTTTCCCCTCGCCACGACCGTGCGACTCTCCATCCGCCACAAGCTCTTCCTGACCCTGCTGCTGGCCACCGCCCTGGTGGTGGCGGTGATGTACGGCTTCATGCGCTGGTCCTTCCAGCAGGGTTATGTCCGCCTGGTGGAGAGCCGCCAGCAGGCGCGTCTGGAGCAACTGGCGGGACGATTGGGCGAACTCTACGTGGCCGAGCGGGGCTGGGGCGGGTTGCTTGATGCGCCTTATCGCTGGCCGCGGCTGCTGATGGAAGGACGCGGCTTCGCTCCGGATGTCCGAGCCGACCGGCCGCACCCCGGACCGGGCGGCCCCATGGGCATGCACGGGGGCCGCATGGGCCGGATGCTGGAAGGTCGCCTGGCCCTGCTGGACGCGGACAAGTCGGTGCTGTTTGGCCGGGTGGACGATCCCGGCAGGCTGGTGCTGACGCCCATCACGGCGGAGGGGCGCGCCGTGGGCTATGTGGGCATGCTGCCGGGCCCGGCCCTGAGCGAACTGGTCGATGTGCGCTTCGTCGAGCAGCAGCGGCGTTCCTTCGTGCTGATTGCCCTGCTGGTGGGACTGGTGTCGGTGGCCCTGGCCTGGCCCCTGGCCAACACCCTGGTGCGTCCCATCGAACGGATCGCCGAGGGTGCGCGGGCCCTGGCCGCGGGACGCTACGGCACCCGGGTTCCGGCCGGCTCCCGGGACGAGCTGGGCGAGCTGGCGCGGGACTTCAACGCCCTGGCCCAGGCCCTGGAGCGCATCGAGCAGGCCCGCCGCCAGTGGGTGGCGGACATCTCCCACGAACTGCGCACGCCGCTCTCCGTCCTGCGCGGCGAGCTGGAGGCCCTGCAGGACGGGGTGCGACCCCTGGACCAGGCGGCGGTGGCCTCCCTGGCGGCGGACGTGGAGCGCCTCAACCGCCTGGTGGAGGACCTCTACCAGCTCGCCCGGTCCGACCTGGGCACCCTGAGCTACCGCAGGGAGCGGGTCGATCCGGTCGCCCTCCTGCGGGACGACGTGGCGGCCCTGGCCGGCGAGTTCGCGGCGGCCGGCCTGGCGGTGAGCATTCGCGAGCCGGTTCCCGGACAAGTCGTCGCCCATGCCGATCCCGACCGCCTCTCCCAGCTCTGGCGCAACCTGCTGCGCAACAGCCTGCGCTACACCGACGCCGGCGGACGCCTGGAGATCGGCATCGGCCGCCAGGACGGACGCCTGATCCTCGACTTCCAGGACACGGCGCCGGGCGTGCCGGAATCGGACCTGCCCCACCTGTTCGAACGCTTCTACCGGGTCGAGGCCTCGCGCAGCCGCGCCCACGGCGGCGCCGGCCTGGGCCTGGCCATCTGCCGCAACATCGTCGCGGCGCACGGCGGCCGCATCGAGGCGCGCCCGTCGCCCCTGGGCGGCCTGTGGATCAGGGTCGAATTGCGCCTCGAGCCATGAACGCGGACCGGCCGCAACACATCCTGGTGGTGGAGGACGAGGCCAAGCTGGCCCGCCTGCTCGCCGACTATCTCGCCGCCGCCGGCTATACGGCCCACTGCCTCGCCGACGGCCGCGAGGTGGTGCCCTGGGTGAGGGCGCACGCCCCGGACCTGATCCTGCTCGACCTCATGCTGCCCGGCCGCGACGGTCTGGAGCTCTGCCGGGAGATCCGCGGCTTTTCCCGGGTGCCGATTGTCATGGCCACCGCCCGGGTCGAGGAGATCGACCGCCTGCTGGGCCTGGAACTGGGCGCCGACGACTACATCTGCAAGCCCTACAGCCCGCGCGAGGTGGTGGCCCGGGTCAAGGCGGTGCTGCGCAGGACGGCTTCAACACCGGAGGCGGCCAAGGAGGCATCGGACCGGCTGGCCCTGGACGAGGCGGGCTACCGGGTGCGGGCGGGAGAGCGGGAGGCGGAGCTGACGGCGGTGGAGTTCCACCTGTTCGCCGCCCTCTACGGCGCACCCGGCCGCATCTTCTCCCGCGGCCAGCTGATGGACCGCATCTACGCCGACCAGCGCGTCGTCTCCGACCGCACCATCGACAGCCACATCAAGAAACTGCGCAGGAAGCTGTCCGAACTGCTGCCGGGGCAGGAGGTGATCCACTCGGTCTACGGGGCGGGATACCGTTACGAGCCCGGCCGTGGCGGGGAATCGTAGTACGCTGGGGATGCCGTGTTTTCCAGCCAACTTCCTTTTTGACGGATGGCGAGAATTGGTCCGATAGGGGCCTGTTGATCTCTACGCGCGGTAAGGCGGTTGAGGGTCAACTGCTGTCTGTGGGGAGGCGATTCACAGTTTGCGTGAACGTCAGCAGCGGAGTGACGTCCGCGTCGGGTAGCAGCCGGCCAGGGGCGGTCCCACAGAATTTTCTTCGATTGCCGCCATTCGTTTGCAAACTCACTCGGCATGGAGCCGGCGGCTCCGGTCTTCCCAACGTTAGCCGGTGCGGGCCGAATCGGCCGATACCTCGCCGGCAAGATCATCCCAATAGGGTATGGGGCCAAACCGCCGCAGCAGGTACTCGATGAATATCCGGGTTTTCTTCGGCGTCAGGCGCCGGCTTGGGTAAACCGCATTGATGGGATAAGCGGGTGGTGTATAGGCGGGCAGTAGGCGGACCAGTCCGCCATCGCGAAGATCCTTCCATACATCCCACAGCGGGCGCAGCGCCAGCCCGAGATCGGCATAGATCGCCTCGCGCAGGGCATCGCAATTGTTGGTATCGAGGTTGCCGCTGACCTTGACGTTGACCTCCTCTCCACGCGGGCCCTTGAAGCTCCAACGATCCGTACCGGCAAACAGCAGTGCATTGTGCCCGGCCAGTTCCTGCGGAGTGCGCGGCGCGCCGTAACGGGCCAGATAGGAAGGCGTGGCGACGACCACCCGGCGATCCAGGCCGATCGACTTGGCGACGAGGCTAGAGTCCTTCAAATCACCGATGCGTACCGCCAGGTCGTAACCCTGGTCGATGATGTCCACAATACTGTCGGTGAGGTGCAGGGTGAGCTTGATTGCCGGATAGCGCGTCAGAAACGCCGGCACCAGCGGAGCAATATGCAAGCGTCCAAAGGCGGCGGGCACAGTGACCTTGAGGTTACCCTTGGGCTCCTTGCTGCCGCGTGTCACCAATTCCTCGCCCTCTTCCAGTTCGGCGAGGATGCGCACGCAGTAGTGGTAGTACTCCGCCCCTTCATCGGTCAGGCTGAGCTGGCGTGTGGAGCGATTGAGCAGGCGCACCCCAAGCTGCTCTTCCAGCCGCTGCAGCCGCTTGCTCGCCACCGCGAGCGAAATGCCGAGTTCACGCCCGGCCGCACTGAGGCTTCCCCCCTTCACCGCATGGGTAAACACCATCAGGTCGGAGATGTTCTCGATCAGCATATTCTCAACATATCAGCAACATTCTATTAACCGGTTAACATATTATCAATTGCGTAAAGATAATGGAAGATGAGGCTCGTTGAAACAAGCCGCAACCAAGGAGCCCATCATGACCCAGCCAAGCCGTGTTTTTCTTTATGCCGAGTTCCAAGTGTCCGTACCCTTCAGCGAAGGCGTCTGGCGGGAGGCCAATCCCGCAATGCACAACGTCCCTGGGCTGCGCAGCAAAACCTGGTTGAGCGGCATCAACACCCACTCCGTTGGTGGATTCTACGAGTTCGATTCCGTTCAGAACGCTCGGGACTATGCAGAAGGCATGCTGGCCGACTTCGCCAAAGCTGCGGGTGCCAGCCTCACCGTCAAGCTGTTTGATGGCGACGTGGTGGCCGAGGCGAGCAAGGACATGGGTTCGCCTTACTTCGCCTCATGATTGCTATAGGGTGAAGAGACAAGGGGATACGGCAGCCCTTGGCCAAAAGTGTGCAATGTCAAATGAGCGGCGATAAAACAATATGACTATTACCGTGTTAGAAAAACATGGCGCATCAAATCAGTCTGTTGAATTAATGCCCGGCACGCTTGCGGGAATAATTGACTGGCAAGTCCTCGACCAGATTTTTAGCATCATCCAGCATTCGGATGATTCAAAGTGGCGGCTTTACAAAAATGGCACGCCTCTGCCTGGCGATAAACGATCCAAAGACGTCGATACCGGCGGTGACCTCGCGTCTTCTCTGCAATCACTTAACGCCTACCTTCGGCAGTCCCATCCACGAAGCTACTGCGGACTTGTATTTGCGGACTCGTTCATGGAGCCGAAATTAATCCGTGTCTTTGACCCGAAATTACTGACCTCGATGTGCAACATCTATGGCAATACACCAGCCCCCAGCTGGGTCATCTCGACAATGGATGCCTCACAACTTGCAGCCAGTGAGAAGACAGCGCCAAAATTTCAAAATCATGGGTTAGGCAAACACCTGCCCATCGCACCAAAACATCCACAGATAGCAGATTCTCTAGATGCCAGGCGCATGGGGTGTCCACTTCCACTGATCCATACCGCACGTTCACTTCGGCGATTAGCGGTCGGAGAAATACTCGAAATCATTACTATCGACCCGGGCACAGTCAACGATATCGAGTATTTATGTAAATGCACAGGCGCAAAGCATCTGGCACTGGCCGAAGGGGAATACGGTTATTCATATTATGTCGAGCGTGGCCCGGACCAAAAATCTGATAATAAAAATGTTGCCCCACTTCGGGTTTAGCGAAGTGTCGCTAGCCGATTAAGCAAAACGTTGAGTGGCCGCTGTTGCTGTCCGGCTACTTCCCCTTTGGGTTAGTAGCAGTGATCCAGGTTGCATGCGAGCAGACATTCCCTAGCGACTGCTTCCTGGCGTAGGCCAATGTCGGCATTGGCCGAAATGCGGCAGATAGCACCAATCGTGACGTGAGGCCACTCAAGGCCTGTCACCGGTCAGTCGCCTCAGCCCAGCGCCGTTTCGGCAGGCTTAATCCTGGCCAGCACGTCGGCCAGGGCATCCCTGGCGCGTTCGGTGTCGTATTTCGCCTGCAGACGAAGCCACCAACCCTCCGACAGACCAAAGTAACGACAAAGGCGCAGGTCGGTATCCGCAGTGATGGCACGCTTGCCGTGCACGATCTCGTTGATCCGGCGCGGCGGGACTTCGATGGCCTTGGCCAGGGCATACTGACTCAGGCCCATCGGCTTGAGGAACTCCTCCAGCAGCATCTCTCCGGGGGAGACGGGTGCAACATCGCGGGGCATGGTCATTTCCTCTCTAGTGGTAATCGACGATCTCGACATCCAACGCATCGCCGTGTTCATACCGGAAACACAGCCGCCACTGGTCATTGATGCGCACACTCCATTGCCCCGTCCGTTCGCCCTTGAGGGGCTCCAGCCGGTTGCCGGGAGGCGCGCGCATGTCGTTGATGATCATGGCCAGATCAAGCTGTTCCAGCTTGCGCAACGCCGCACGCTCGAAATTGGCGAAGCGCGAAACACGGCGCCCCTGAAAGAGCGCCTCGGTGTTCTTGCACTTGAACGTCTTGATCACGTACCAAAGCATAACGCAAGGCGGTAATAACGCAACCCGTTATGACCGGAGGACGGCCCGGCAAGGCCACGACCAACATTCACAGTCTTTGCACGATGCTTCCCGATTTGCTCCACGGTCGGCCCCTAGACTGGGTAGCAAGGAAGCAGGCCATGCTTCCGATGCGACAACTCACCGACTGAAGGAGCCCCTCATGAAAAAGACCCTGATTGTCCTGGCAACGATGCTTGCCATTCCCCTCGCCATGGCCGATGCCCCGACCACGTCCCCGCCGCCCTTCGGCGGTCCCGGACCGCAGGGCGGGCCGAATATCGAGCGCATGGCGCGCGTTCTGGACCTGACGCCGGAACAGCGGGAGAAGCTGAAGTCCCTGTACGCCGAACATCAGACGCAGCGCCAGGCGATGCGTGAGTCGCACCGCGCCCGGATGCAGGACATCCTGACCGAGGAACAGCTCGACAAGTGGAACGACCTGCGCCAGATGCGTCACGCCCGGATGGGGATGCGTGGCGGCAACTGCGACGGCATGGGACCGCACGGCTGGCGCTGAACCACGCCTGTTCTGCAGTGAAACGGTCCGCCAGCGCCGGTCGGAGCGCCGCTGGCGGCGCGAACCGTTCGGCCCGCGAGCGGGCCTCCTACCTACTTCCCGTGTCATGCGCCATATATCGCGCGCCGCGCGTAAGGGACACTGAAACGAAACGGGCCGCGCGAGCGGCCCTCGTCCAGTCTGCCGGCCGCGGCCGGGCGTCACAGCACCGGCGTGTGCTCGTGCTCACCGGCCTCGTAGACGACATGGGCGCGGCCCACCAGCAGCGGGTCGACCAGGCCGATGCGGGCCACGTCCTTGTTGGTGTAGGGCAAGCGGTGCAGGATGTGGCGCATGGCGTTCAGCCGCGCGCGCTTCTTGTCGTCAGACTTGATCACCGTCCAGGGGCAGTCGGCGGTGTCGGTGTAGAAGAACATCGCCTCCTTGGCCTTGGTGTAGTCGTCCCACTTGTCCAGGGAGGCCAAGTCGATGGGCGACAGCTTCCACTGCTTGAGGGGGTGCACCTTGCGTTCCTTGAAGCGGCGACGCTGCTCCTTGCGCGACACCGAGAACCAGAACTTGATCAGCTGCACGCCGCTCCTGACCAGGTTGCGCTCGAACTCGGGCGCCTGGCGCATGAACTCCTGGTATGCGTCCGGCGAGCAGAAGCCCATCACCCGCTCCACCCCGGCGCGGTTGTACCAGGAGCGGTCGAACAGGACGATCTCGCCGGCGGTGGGCAGGTGCTGCACGTAGCGCTGGAAGTACCACTGGCCGCGCTCGGTCTCGGTGGGCTTCTCCAGGGCGACGACGCGGGCGCCGCGCGGGTTGAGGTGCTCCATGAAGCGCTTGATGGTGCCGCCCTTGCCGGCGGCGTCGCGGCCCTCGAACAGGATCACCACGCGCTGGCCGGTCTCCTTCACCCAGGCCTGGAACTTGAGCAGTTCCACCTGCAGCTGGTACTTCTGCCGCTCGTAGTTCTTGCGCGACATGAGGTTCTTGTAGGGATAGCCGCCCTCGCGCCAGTCGGGCGCCAGCTCGTCGTCGGGGCTGACCGGCATCTTCTGGATCTCCGGCTCGGCGGGCGGCATCAGGGCCCGGCGCAGCACGTCGGCGTCCTCCGGCGAGGAGCCGGCCAGGATGGCCTCCAGGGAGCTGATCAGGGCCGGGCTGCCGCCGCTGCCGGCGGCGTGCTCGAGGATGTCCTTGACGGCGACGATCTTGGATTCCTGGGCGGCCTTCACCGACTCGCCCACCACGAAGTTCTCCACCCCCTCGGTGGTGAGGGTGGGCGGGATGTCGCCCGACGCCGTGGGGCGTGGCCGGGTGGCGCGCGGCTTCGCGGCACGGGACTTGGCGACGGCGGGTTTCGCGGCGCGCGGCTTCCTGGCGCGGGGAGCCGGGGCGGGCGGGGTGTCGCTCGTGCCGACGGAGACGGGGGGCGCGGAGGGAGGGGTGGTCTTTTCGGTCATGGCGGGCCCTTTGCGGATGGTGGCTGACATCAATCTGAAATGATCATTGCAGAACTGCAGGTGGTCAATGGCCTCGCCACGCTACGTGCGCAGATGAAAAAGGCCGATGGCGGGACCATCGGCCTCGCAGTGCTCGCCAAGCCTACTTCTTGCGCGGCGGCAGCAGGTCGGTGATGGTGCCTTCCGCCATCTCGGCGGCGAAACAGATCGTTTCCGACAGGGTGGGGTGGGCGTGGATGGTGAGGCCGATGTCCTCCGCCGTGGCGCCCATCTCGATGGCCAGCACCGCCTCGGAGAGCAGTTCGCCGGCGTTGACGCCCACCAGCCCGGCGCCGATGACGCGGCCGGTCTCCTTGTCCAGGATCAGCTTGGTGAGCCCCTCGGTGCGGGCGATGGACAGGGCGCGGCCGCTGGCGACCCAGGGGAAGGCGCCCTTCTCGATCGCGATGCCTTGGGCCTTGGCTTCCGTCTCCGTGACGCCGACCCAGGCGACTTCCGGGTCGGTGTAGGCGACCGAGGGGATGGCCAGGGCCTGGAACTCGACCCCGTGTTTGCCACCAACGCCGGCGATGACCTCGGCCGCCACCTTGCCCTCGTGCACCGCCTTGTGGGCCAGCATGGGCTGGCCGACGATGTCGCCGATGGCGAAGATGTGCGGCACGTTGGTGCGCATCTGCTTGTCGACGGCGATGAAGCCCTGCTCGTTGACCGCGACGCCGGCGGCCTCGGCGCCGATCGCCTTGCCGTTGGGACGGCGACCGATGGCCACCAGGATGCGGTCGAAGACCTGTTGCTCTTCCTTCTCGCCCGCCTGCAGGGTGACGTGGATGCCGTCCGCTTGCGCCGCCATGGCGGTGACGCCGGTGTTGAGCAGGATCTTCTCGAAGCGCTTCTCCATGCGCTTGGCGAGCGGCCGCACCAGGTCGGCGTCGCAACCGGGGATGAGCTGGCCGCCGCGCTCCACCACCGTCACCCGGCTGCCCAGGGCGTCGTAGACGGTGCCCATCTCCAGGCCGATGATGCCGCCGCCGATGACCAGCAGGCGCTCGGGGATGTCGGCCAGGGCGAGCGCCCCGGTGCTGTCCATGACCCGCTCGTCGTCCGGCTGGAAGGGGAGGCGGATGGGCTGGGAGCCGGCGGCGATGATGGCGTGGTCGAAGGATAGGGTCTTGGCGCCGTCCGGGCCGTCCACAACCAGGGTGTTCGGGCCGGTGAATCTCGCCACGCCCTGCACCACGCTGACCTTGCGCTGCTTGGCGAGCTGGCTCAAGCCGCCGGTGAGCTTGCCCACTACGTCCTTGGCCTTCCAGTGCCGCAGCGTGTCCAGGTCCACCTGGGGCTGGGCGAAGGTCACGCCGTGCGCCGCCATCTCCTCCGCCTCGGTGATCAGCCGGGCGATGTGCAGCAGGGCCTTGGACGGAATGCAGCCGACGTTCAGACACACCCCGCCCAGGCTCGGGTAGCGCTCCACCAGCACCACCTGCAGCCCCAGGTCGGCGGCGCGGAAGGCGGCGGTATAGCCGCCCGGGCCGGCGCCCAGGACCAGGACCTGGGCGTGCAGGTCCGTCGCGTGAGGCGCGAGGGGTGAGGGGCGAGGGGTTGGTGCCGGGGTGCCGGCGGTGACCGGTGCGGCGGCCGTGGATTTCCCTTCTCCCCCGGCTCCTCCCCCGCTTACGAGGGAGGGGGGTTCGGAGGCCTCGGCCTTGAGGGCGAGGATGGGCGTGCCCTCGGAGACCTTGTCGCCCACCTTGACCAGCAGTTTCTCCACCACCCCGGCCCGGGGGCTGGGGATGTCCATGGCCGCCTTGTCGGACTCCACGGTGATCAGGGCGGTGTCCTTGATCAGGGTCTCGCCCGGGCTGACCAGGATCTCGATGACCTCGACGTCCTTGAAGTTGCCGATGTCGGGGACCTTGATTTCGATGCTTTGGCTCATGCTCGACCTCGCCAATCAGAGCAGCAGGCGCCGCACGTCCGAGAGCATCAGGCGCAGGTGGCTGGTGAAGCGGGCGCCGTCGGCCCCGTCGATGACGCGGTGGTCGTAGGACAGGGACAGGGGCAGCATCAGGCGCGGCTCGAAGCTCTTTGTCGCCTTGTTCCACACCGGCTTGTGCTCGGATCGGGAGACGCCGAGGATGGCCACCTCCGGGCAATTGATGATGGGGGTAAAGGCGGTGCCGCCGATGCCGCCCAGGCTGGAGATGGTGAAGCAGCCGCCCTGCATCTCCTCGACCTTGAGCTTGCGCTCGCGGGCGCGGGCGGACAGCTCGCCCAGCTCGCGGGCGATGTCGAGCACGTCCTTCTGGTTGACGTCGCGGATCACCGGCACCACCAGGCCGTCCGGCGTGTCGCAGGCGAAGCCGATGTGGAAGTACTTCTTAAGGATCAGGTTCTCGCCGTCGGCGGCCAGGGAGGCGTTGAAGGTCGGGTAGGTGCGCAGGGCGTTGACCACCGCCTTCATCAGGAAGGCCAGCAGGGTGAGCTTGGCGCCGCGCTTGGCGGCCTCGTCCAGCATGGAGCGGCGGAAGTCCTCCAGGTCGGTGATGTCCGCCT
>JALOTG010000268.1 GCA_025458005.1 Thiobacillaceae bacterium | reverse complement strand
CGGCAAACAGGTCGGTCTTGATGGCGCTGCGCTTTTTCATCGGGGTCGGGTCGGGCCGAGGTCAGGTGCGTGGAATTTTACCGGGAGCGGGCCAGGCGAGGTTTTTCGAGGTGCCCGAAAGTTATATGCCCATCGCCAGGGCGGCAGGGCTTGCAGCCGGAGCTCGCGTCTGTCCTCGTCGTCGAGGAACAATTTCCCGAGCGGATGGCGTCTCGACGCGTGCGGCCACGGGAGTGGCTCAGGGGCTTGCAGGGATGATGAGGTGCTGGGGATGATCCCCGTGGGTCAAGCCCGCCGGGGACCGGCGCAGGAAACCGATGGGTGGCTCAGTCCGCGCCGCCCGCGGCCGCATAACCCGCCAGCCACTCCATCAACTCTCCCTCCGGCATCGGCCGGGCGAAGTGGTAGCCCTGCAGGCAGTGCACGCCCATGCCGTTGAGGATGGCGGCGGTGTCGGCGTCCTCGACGCCTTCGGCGACGATGCGCAGGCCGAGGGCCTCGCTCATGCCGACGATGGCCTGGATCACCCGCGCGCCCTGAGGCTCGCCCACGCGCCGGGTGAAGGAAATGTCGATCTTGATCTCGTCCACCGGCATCTCGTGCAGCAGGGACAAGGAGGAGTAGCCGACGCCGAAGTCGTCGATGGCAATGCGGAAGCCGGCCTCGTTGAGGGCCTGCAGGCGGTCCTGGGCGAACTCCACCTCGCCGAGGGCGACGCTCTCGGTGACCTCCAGCACCACCTGGCCGGCCGGAATGCCGGCCTGCCGGGCCTTGACGAGCAGGCTGTCGATGAAGTTGTGCATGTACAGCTGGCGCTTGGAGATGTTGATGTTGAGCTTGAGGTCATGGCCCAGCCCGCGTAGCCGGCCGCCCAGGGCGAGGGTCTGGGCGATGACCTGCTGGCCCAGTTCGTGGACCAGGCCCATGTTCTCCACCATCGGGATGAAGGTGGCGGGGGAGACCCAGCCCAGTTCGTCGTCCTGCCAGCGGGCCAGGGCCTCCAGGCCCACCAGGCGGTGGCTGCCCGCCTCCACCAGGGGCTGGAACCAGGTGGTCAGGCGCCGCTCCTTGAGTGCCTTGGCCAGGCGGCCCTGGATGTAGAGTTCCTGCTTGTTCAGCCCGCGCCGGTTCATGTCGCCGAAGAAGGCGGCGGCGTTGCGGCCCTGGGACTTGGCGTGGAACATGGCCTGGTCGGCCTGGGAGAGCAGCAGGTCGACGCTGTCGCCGTCGTCGGGATAGACGGCGAAGCCCATGCTGAAGGACACCGGCAGGGACTGGTTGTCGAGCACGATCGGCGTCAGGCTCGATTGCGCCAGCTTGGCGGCCACCTGGCGGATGGCTTCGGCGTCGGGCATGTCCGGCAGCAGCACGACGAACTCGTCGCCGCCCCAGCGCGCCAGGGTGTCGCCGTTGCGCAGCCGGGCGTGCAGGTTCTCGGCGAAGGCCACCAGCAGCTGGTCGCCCACCTTGTGGCCGAGGGCGTCGTTGACGTGCTTGAAGTGGTCCAGGTCGACGAAGCCAATGCCGACCCGCCGCTGGTCCCGCGCCGCCATGCGCAGGGCGATCTTGATGCGGTCTTCGAGCAGGATGCGGTTGGGCAGCCCGGTGAGCGCGTCGTGCAGGGCCATGTGGGCGATGTGCCGCTCCTGCAGGTAGGTCTGGGTGATGTCGCGCATGACGCCGCGCGCCCGCGTCGCCGGCTGGTCGACCGCCACGAAGCGGCATTCGATCCAGGTGCTTGGGCGTTCCGGATGGCGCACCCGCACGCGCGCGGTGACCTGGGTCTTGTCGCCATGGAACAGGCTGTCGAGCAGGTGGCGCAGGGTGTCCTGGTCGTCTTCCTCCAGGTGGTCGTGGAGCGACTGCGCCGCGTCGGACTGGCCGGTGATGAGGGCGAAGGCCGGCGAGGCGCGCAGCAGCCGGCCGGAGGTGTCGATCTCCACCACCGCCTCCTCGAGCATCTCCAGGGTCTGCAGGTAGGCGGCGGACTCCGCCTCGCGCTCCTCGCTGGAATGCATCAGGGCGCGCAGGCTGACCTGCAGTTGGCCGATCTCGTCATAATGCCCGCCCGCCCGGTCGATGCGCGCCTCCACCTCGCGGTCCACCTGGCGTTGCGTGTCGAAGCGGCCGGCCGCTTCGCTCAGCGCGACCACCCGCGCCACGGTCCGGTTCATCCAGCGGCCCAGGGTGGCGTGCAGGGCGAGGGCCAGGGTCAGGAAAAGCAGGCCGCCGGCCAGGATGAACTGCTGCGGGGTGATGACCTGCGGCAGCGTCTCCTCGATGCGCAGCCCGAGCCCGGTCCGGTTGATCGCCTCGTCCCAGCACAAGGCGCCGGCGGGGGTGAGTCCGTCGTCGCAGGGGGCCCTGCCATTCACCCGCAGGTTGCCCTCGGAGCTGGCCAGGATGCGCCCCTGATGGATCAGGTGGATGCGCATGCCGGGCCCCGCCAGGCTGGCCAGGGTGGCGTTGTCGAGGATGCGCAGCAGGACGATATGGCCACGGCCCGAAGCCGGGCCGAGCCAGATGGGGTTGGCCAGCACGCGATGCAGGTGCGCGTGATCCTTGCTGAAGAACCAGCCCTCGGCGTCCATGGCGCCGCGGATAGCAGCGAATTCATCCCCCTCGTGGCCCAGGGTGAAGAGCACGCGACGATCCTTGTCGACCACCAGCAGGGTGTCGTAGCCGTAGGTGTCGCCCAGGGTGTTGAGGTAGGCGCGCAGGCGCGGCCAGCGGTCCTCGGGTGCTTCCAGCATGCGGGTGTAGGCGATGGTGGCCGCCAATTGGGCGGCGTTGATCTCCCATTGCCGGTAGAGCTGGTCCAGCTTGGTCGTCAGGGTCTCGCGGGATTCCTGCACGTGGCTCCGGTGCAGGTAGGTTTCCGCGGCGTGCCAGGCCAGGGTCAGCAGCAGGGCGGCGGCCAGGCCCAGGGCGGCCAGGACGGCCAGCACGCGGGCCGAGGCCTGCTGGCGCAGGGAGCGGGGAAGGGGGAGGGGAGACATGCCGACTGAGCCGGGTGGCATCGGCCTCAGGGCGCGCGTCCCGCCCAGCGGGCGTCGATCAGGTCGGCGAGCCGCACCTGGGCGGCGCCGGGATCGGCGCCCGACACCTGGTGAAAGAAGCGCTCCGTGGTGCGGAGCTGCTCGTCGCTGAAGGCACCGCTCGGGTGGTACACGTGCTTGTTCTTCTCCAGGAACCGGACCAGGGCGGGGCGCGCCTCGGGGGTGGGGCGCAGGGCGTCGGCGATCTGCGCGGCGTTGTGCCGCTGGATCCACTTCAGGGCGATCTGCACCGCCTTCACCAGGCGCCGGGCCTTTTCCGGTTGCTGCTCGATCAGCTCCGTGCTGGTCGTCAGCTGGGTGAACAGGTAGGGGCCACCCAGCCAGCGTTTGGCCA
>JALOTG010000099.1 GCA_025458005.1 Thiobacillaceae bacterium | reverse complement strand
TGCATGGTGACGATGCGCGAGAGCTGGGCGACGTCGCTGACGGACCCGGCCAGGTCGTGGTAGCCGCCGTTCACCTTGATGGTCACCGGCAGGGTAACGTAGAAGTCGGTCTGATTCTCCGCCCCCGGCCTGAACAGGTCGAATTCCAGCCCGCGCCCCACGCCGGCCTGGTTGATGTCCGTGAGCAGGGCGTCCATTTCGGACTTGTCCGGCAGCTGGCGCAACAGCGCGGAGAGCGACTGCTCGATCTCCGCCAGCCTCTGCTTGTAGGCCTCGTAGTTGATCGCCTGGCGCTTCTTCTGGGCATACACCTCGCGCAGGCTGGCTTCCTCGTTGCGCAGCGTGTCGACCTCGGCGAGGCCGGTCGACCAGTCCAGGTAATACCCCAGCCCGACAATGACCAGGAACAGCAGGCCCAGCACCACCGCCTTGATCGGGGCGGGCGCCCTCACGATGTCCTTCAGGTCCAGGGACCTGAGATCGGCCAGGTCCATGCTAGCCCCCCTCCGCTTGCTTGGTCTGCTTGACCGTCAGGGTGAATTCGCTCACCCGCAGCTTGTCCACCTGGGCGCTGCGCACCTCGACCAGGTTGGCCCCCTCGAACCAGGGCGACTCGTCCAGGCTGCGCATGAAGGTCGACACCCGCGCGCTCGACTGGGCATAGCCCTGCAGGGTCATCACCTCGGCGGCCTGCTTGAGGCTGCGCAGATAGAGGCCCTCGGGCACCCGGCGGGCGATCTCGTCGAACAGATGGACCGCCTCGGCCCGGTTGGTCTGCAGGGATTCCACGACGATCTTGCGGTCGAGCAGGGCCTTGGTCTTGTCCTTCAGCTGCTTGATCTCCTGGATCTGTGCGTCCAGCACGACGGTCTGCTGGCGCAGCAGGTCGTTGCGGCGCATCTGCGCCGCCTTGCTGTCGGCGATGACCATGTGGCCGGCGAACACCACCAGGGCGCCAGCCGCCGCGACCGCCGCCGTCATGAGCACCATCAGGCGCTGCTGTTGCGCCCGCTTTTGCTGCCGGTGGGGCAGGAGGTTGATGCGGATCGGGGTCATGATGCGTCGAACCTCCGCATGGCCAGCCCGCAGGCAACGAACAGGGCCGGCGCGTCGGCGGCCAGCTGACGGGCCTTGACCTGATTGGACAGGGCCATCTTGGCGAACGGGTTGGCGATCAGGGTGCTGGTCTGCATGCGGCTGTGCACCACGTCGTCGAGGCCGGGGATGGCCGCGCAGCCGCCCGCCAGCAGGATGTGGTCCACGCTCTGGTGGGAGGTGGCGCCGAAGAACAGCTGCAGGGCGCGGCCGATCTCCAGGGACACGGCGTCCAGGAAAGGCTGCAGCACCTCGGACTCGTAGTTGTCGGGCAACAGGCCCTTGCGCTTGGCGTCCTCCGCCTCGTCGGTGGACAGGTCGTAGCGGCGGGCGATCTCCTGGGTCAGCACGTAGCCGCCCAGGGCGTGCTCGCGCTGGTAGACGAGCTGCTTGTCGTGCACCACGCAGACATGGGTGGCGTTGGCGCCGATGTCGACCACGGCGACGGTCTGGTTGCGGCCGTTGTCCGGCAGCTGGAAGGCGATCTGCTCGAAGGCGGTCAGGGCGGCGAAGGTGTCCACGTCCATGATCTGGGCGCGCAGGCCGACAGCCTCCGCCAGGGCGACCCGCTCCTCGACCCGCTCGCGGCGCGACACGACGATGATCGCCTCGTTCTCGTTCGGGTTGCGCGGCGCGGGCCCCAGGATCTGGTAGTCCAGGCTGACCTCGTCGAGGGGGAAGGGGGCCATCTGGTTGGCCTCGGCGGACACCTGGGTCTCGATGTCCGCCTCGCTGGCGTCGGGGGGCAGCAGGATCTTCTTGGTGATGACCGCCGCCGCCGGCAGCGCCAGCGCCACCTCGCGGGTCTTCGTCGCCATGGCCTTCCAGGCCTCGCGCAGGGCGGCCTCCACGACCTCCGGCTTGGCGATGTTGCCATCCACCACGGTGTCCCTCGGCAAGGCGACCATGGCGTAACGCTCGACGCGACGGATATCCTTGCCGCTGTCCGCCAGTTCGAGCATTTTTACCGCCGATGAGCTAATATCGACCCCAATCAGAGGCCTGGCGCGACGGATCAATGAACCCAGTTGCAAGTGACTTCCCTTCCCTTGACCTTGCTTAAGGTAGTTGCTTAGTAATCGGCCTTAAATCCTAGCGTCAACTTGTTTTTTCGCACAACCATAT
The DNA here is from genome assembly GCA_025458005.1 of Thiobacillaceae bacterium. Taxonomy (GTDB): domain Bacteria; phylum Pseudomonadota; class Gammaproteobacteria; order Burkholderiales; family Thiobacillaceae; genus JALOTG01. The sequence continues at coordinate 8,141 of JALOTG010000099.1, read as the reverse complement.
TTTTCCCTCCCTGGCGGCCTGATCCACCGCCACAACGCAAGACATCAACATGGTCATACGCTGGTGGCATTACCTGATTGCCACGCTGGCCGGCGCGGGCCTGGTGGCCGCGGCCATCGCCGGACTCTCCGCCGCCCTCATCTACCCCTCGCTGCCCAGCCTGGAGGCGCTCACCGACTACCGCCCCAAGGTGCCGCTGCGCGTCTACTCGGAGGATGGCGCCCTGCTCGGCGAATTCGGCGAGGAGCGCCGCGCCGTGGTGCGCCTGGAAGACACCCCCCTGGTGCTGCGCCAGGCCATCCTGGCGGCCGAGGACGAGCGCTTCTACGAACATGGCGGCGTCGACACCCTGGGCATCTTCCGCGCCGCCCTGGCCAACATCATGTCGGGCGGCGCCAAGGAGGGGGCCTCCACCATCACCATGCAGGTGGCGCGCAATTTCTTCCTGACATCGGAAAAGACCTTCCGACGCAAGATCAACGAAGCGCTGCTGGCCATCAAGATCGAACATGCCCTCACCAAGAACGAGATCCTCGAGCTGTATCTCAATCACATCTTCCTGGGGCAGCGTGCCTACGGCTTTGCCGCCGCCGCCCAGATCTATTTCGGCAAATCTCTGAAAAACATTAGCCTGGCCGAAGCGGCCATGCTGGCGGGCCTGCCCAAGGCCCCCTCGGCCTACAATCCGGTGGTCAATCCGAGCCGAGCCAAGCTGCGCCAGCTCTACGTCCTGGGTCGCATGCGCACGCTCGGCTACATCAGCGCGGAGGCCTACGAGAAGGCCAAGCACCAGCGCATCGGCGTGCGCCATTCGGCGGCCAGCTTCGACGCCCCGGCGGACCATGTGGCGGAGATGGTGCGCCAGTACGTCTACCAGCGCTACGGCGAGCAGATCTACGTCAACGGCATGAAGGTCTACACCACCATCCGCCTCAGGGAACAGCGGGCGGCCGCCGACGCGGTGCGCAAGGGACTGGTGGAATTCAACCGCCGCCACGGCTACGCCGGCCCCGAGGGCCAGGTACAGCTGCCGGCCGGACGGCAGGCGCTGGACGACGCCGTCGACGAGGCCCTGCTGGAGGTTCAGGACATCGGCGGCCTGCTGCCGGCGGTAGTCATCTCGGTGGACAGGAAGCGCATCCGCGCCAAGCTGCGCAATGGCGAGGATCTGGAGCTGGGGCCGTCCGAGCTGGCCTTCGCGCAACGTCATCTGTCGGACAAGATGGCGGCGAACAAGCGCCTGCGCCGCGGCTCCGTCATCCGGGTCGTCCAGTTGCCCGGGCAGCCCTGGCAGCTGACCTACCTGCCCAAGGTGGAGGCCGCCCTGGTGGCGATCTCCCCGCGGGACGGCGCGATCCGGGCCCTGATCGGCGGCTTCGATTTCAGCCGCAACCAGTTCAACCGCGTCACCCAGGCGTGGCGCCAGCCCGGCTCCAGCTTCAAGCCCTTCGTCTATTCGGCGGCCCTGGAGCGGGGTCTGACCCCGGCCACGGTGCTGGATGACGCCCCCATCACCCTGGACCCGTTCGAGACCGGCGGGGTGCCGTGGGAGCCGAAGAACTTCGACGGCGAACTGGGTGGTCCGACCACCCTGCGCGACGGCCTGCGCAAGTCCAAGAACCTGGTCTCCATCCGCGTGCTGCAGGGCATCGGCATCGAGCCCGCCCGGGAGCACGCCGCCCGCTTCGGCTTCGACATGGGCCGCATCCCGCCCTACCTGACCATGGCCCTGGGGGTCGGCGAGGTGACGCCCTTGAGCCTGGCTTCGGCCTATGGCGTGTTCGCCAGCGGCGGTGTGCGCACCCGGCCCTTCCTGATCACCCGTGTGACCGACAAGACGGGCCGGGTGCTGGAAGCGCCGCAGAACCCGCCTGGGGAGAGGGTGCTGGACGCGCGCAACGCCTACATCATGACCACCCTGATGCAGGACGTGGTGCGCCGCGGCACCGCCACCGCCGCCATGCGGCTGGGACGCTCCGACCTGGCCGGCAAGACCGGCACCACCAATGATCATCGCGACGCCTGGTTCGCCGGCTACAACCCGCTGCGGGTGGCGGTGGCCTGGATCGGCTATGACCAACCGCGCCCGATGGGCGGCAGCGAGACCGGTTCCGTGGCCGCCCTGCCGATGTGGATGCACTACATGGGCGAAGTGCTGAGGGACGTGCCGGATCAGGGCTATTCCATGCCGACCGGCATCGCCGTCATCCGTGTCGATCCGCTGGCCGGGACGCCGGTCGAGCCGGACGCCGAGGGCATGGCGGAATTCTTCTACGAGGAGTTCACGCCCGGCACGGAGCTCCCCTCCGGCCTGGTGCCGGAGGGTGGCATGCCGCCCGCCGAGGCCTCGCCCCCTGCGCCCATCACCAGCGCGGTGGGCACGCCCGTCTCCCCCCCGGCGGCCACGCCCCCCGCCGCCAGGCCGCCGGTCGGGAACTACGGGGATTGAGCCGGTCATGCCGCCCAAGGATCTCTCATCGCGTCACGCCCAGATGCGCATCCGCATCGCCCAGCTGGCGGCCCAGCTCATGCTGGAGCACGGCATCCGCGACTTTGCCCTGGCCAAGCGCAAGGCCGCCCGGCAGCTTGGGGCGCCGGAATCCCACAGCCTGCCCGGCAACGACGAGATCGAGGCGGCGCTGCGGGCGCACCAGTCGCTGTATCGGCCCGACGAGCACCGGCAGACCCTGCGCGCCCTGCGCCTGCAGGCCCTGGAGGTGTTGCGGGCCCTGGAACGCTTTGATCCAGTCCTGGTCGGCGGCGTGCTGAACGGCACCGCCTCCCGCCATTCCGACATCGAGATCGAGCTGTACGCGGACTCCAGCAAGGACTTCGAACAATACCTGGTCAACGAGGCGATCGACTTCAAGGTCCGCGACCGGGGCGGCCTCAACGCCTATCAGCTGTTCTCCGAGCCGGCCGATGTCTGGGTGCGCGTGCTGCCCCCGGATAGTCGCCATGCCAGCAACAGGGGCCGCCAGGATGGGCCGCGACGCGTGTCGGCCAGGCAGTTGCAGCAGCTGCTCCAGGACGATCCCCAGCCATAACGGTCAGGCGCGCGCGTCGACACGGACATTCAAGCGCGCCGCCCTTCGTGTCGATATAACCATTCGATGCCTGTATCGAGGGAGTGTTTTCAGCGGTGATGATCCGTTTCTTCCGCCACTACGTGCCGGCCAGCATGCTGTTCCTGGTGCTGGTGGAATTTGTCCTGTTCCACGTGGTCAGCCGCTATGCCGCCGTGCATTACGCCTCCCCGGACACCTTGCTGCTCGCCAGCGCCGGTTTGGCGGTCTACAAGCCCTGGCTGTTCGCCGCCCTGATGACGCTGGTGATCGCCGTCTTCGGCCTCTATGAATGGGAATGGACCAAGGGCATCCGCAGCCTGCTGGTACGCGTGCTGGGCTGCTTCGCGGTCGGGCTGGTGCTGCTCGGGCTGGGCGCGGAGATCCTGCCCAGCCTGTTCCCGGCCGGCGGAGAACTGGCCGCCGTGCTGGTCATCTCCTGCCTGGGCGCGCTGCTGTTGCGCCTGCTGTTCCTGCAATGGAACCACGCCAGCGGCTTCAAGAAGCGGGTGCTGATCCTGGGCACCGGCAGCCGGGCGGCCAAGGTGGAGGACATGATCCAGGCCGGCCAGGTGCTCGGGCTGGACATCGTCGGCTACCTGCCCATGGGCGGCACCCATCACTACGTGCCCCACGCGCGCATCCTCGACGAATCGGGCAGCCTGCTGGACATCGTCGACCGCTACGGCATCGAGGAGATCGTCGTGGCGATCCGCGAGCGCCGCGGCGGCGGCCTGCCCATCGCCGAACTGCTGGAATGCAAGATGCGCGGCACCCGCATCCTCGACCTGCCGGCCTTCTTCGAGCGTCAGACCGGCATCCTGCCGCTGGAGTCGGTCAACGCCAGCTGGATGATCTTCGCCGAGGGCTTCCACAGCGGCACCCTGCGCGACGTGGTCAAGCGGGCCTTCGACCTCGGCGTGAGTGGCCTGATGCTGCTGGCGACCCTGCCCATCATGCTGGTGACCGCCCTGGCCATCAAGCTGGAGAGCAAGGGGCCGGTGTTCTATACCCAGGAACGCATCGGCGAATCGGGCGAGCCCTTCACCATCTACAAGTTCCGCAGCATGTTCACCGACGCGGAGAAGGACGGCCTGCCGCAGTGGGCGCGGCTGAACGACGATCGCACCACGCGGGTCGGCCGCATCATCCGGCGCACCCGCATCGACGAACTGCCGCAGCTGATCAACGTCTTCCTGGGCCACATGAGCTTCGTCGGGCCGCGTCCGGAACGGCCCTATTTCGTCCAGGAGCTGTCCGCCCAGATCCCCTATTACAACACCCGCCACAGCGTGAAGCCGGGCATCACCGGCTGGGCCCAGGTGCGCTTCCCCTATGGCGCCAGCGTCGAGGACGCCATCGGCAAGCTGCAGTACGACCTGTACTACGTGAAGAACCACAGCCTGTTCCTGGACCTGATGATCCTGCTGCAGACCGCCCAGGTGGTGGTGCTGGGCAAGGGCGTGCGCTGACCGGGCAGGCGGGACGCCATGTTCCTCAACGTCGCCGCCCTGAGCTACGGCCTCGGCGCCCTGGCCTTCACCCTGCTGGCCGTGGCGATCCGGGCGCACAACCGCAGGAATCCGGAAAGCCCGCCGCTGGCGCTGCCGGCCGCTGCCTCGGCCCTGTGGCTGGCGCTGGCCGCGCTGCAGGGCGCCACCGGCGCGGGCCAGCAGCTCACCGCCTTGGGCGAGCTGGCCCGCAATGCCGCCTGGCTCTGGTTCCTGTCGCACAGCCTGCGCCTGCTCAAGGGCGGCGCGCCCCTGTCGGCCTGGCTGCGCCAGCTGATCAACGGACTCGCCGCGCTGTTGCTGCTGACCCTGGCCGCGCAGGTCATCACCCTGCTCTGGCCGACGCGATTCTTCGCCTTCCTCGGCTACGTGGTGCTGCCGGCCATGCTCGCCGTGGCGGGCATGGTGCTGGTCGAGCAGTTCTACCGCAACGCCCGCACCCAGGACCGCTGGGGCATCAAGTTCCTCTGCCTGGCCCTGGGCGGCATGTTCGCCTACGACTTCTACCTCTACTCGGAGGGCATGCTGTTCCGCAACCTGTCGGAAGCGGTGTGGGCGGCGCGCGGCGCGGTCAACGGCCTGCTGGCGCCCCTGATCTGGCTGTCGGTGGCGCGCACCACCCAGTTCCTGCCGGTATCCATCTCGCACCGCATGGTGTTCCACACCGTCACCCTGGTGGGCACCGGCGTCTATCTGCTGCTGATGGCCGCCGCCGGCTATTACATCCGCCTGATGGGCGGCGAGTGGGGTCTGGTGCTGCAGTACGTGTTCCTGTTCGGGGCCGGCGTGCTGCTCATGGTGGTGGTCTTCTCCGGCGCGGCGCGGGCCCGGCTGCGGGTGTTCCTGTCGAAGCACTTCTTCCGCTACCACTACGACTACCGCGAGGAGTGGCTGCGCTTCACCCAGCTGCTTACCGCCGGCGAGCCCGGCGTGCAGGTCTATGAGCGCAGCATCCAGGCCATCGCCGGGCTGGTGGAGAGCCCGGCCGGCGCCCTGTGGCTCAAGCGCGACGACGGCCTGTTCCACCGCGCCGCCTACTGGAACTGGTCGGACCTCAACGGCAACCTGCCGGAAGACGCCCCCCTGGCGCGCTTCCTGGCCGGCCGCCAGTGGGTGGTCAACCTGCCGGAATGCCGCACGGACGAGGACCTTCTGGAGGAGATCCAGCCGCCCGACTGGATCCTGGACAACCCGCGCGCCTGGCTGGTGGTGCCCCTCATGTGGCACGACCGGCTGCTCGGCTTCATGGTCCTGGAAACCTCCCTGGCCCGGATCCGTTTCGACTGGGAGGTCAGCGACCTGCTCAAGACCGCCGCCCGTCAGGCCGCCACCAATCTGGCCCAGATGCAGGCCGCCGAGGACCTCACCGTGGCCCGCCAGTTCGAGTCCTTCAACCGCGCCGCCGCCTTCGTCATCCACGACATCAAGAACCTGGTGGCGCAGCTCTCCCTGCTGCTGGCCAACGCCCAGAAGCACAAGCACAAGCCCGAGTTCCAGGAAGACATGCTGGCCACCATCGAGAGCTCCATCGCGCGCATGAACCGCATGCTGGCCAAGCTGCGCGACCGACAGGAGGCGGCGGGGCGGGGCCTGGTGGAGCTGGACGAACTGCTGCGCGAGGTGGTGGCCAGCAAGAGCGCCTACAGCCTCAAGCCCCAGCTGCGGGTGGAGGCCAATGATCTGCGGGTGCAGGCCGACCGCGAGAAGCTCGCCCGGGTGCTCGGCCACCTGGTGCAGAACGCCATCGAGGCGACTCCTTACACCGGTCGCGTGGGTGTTACACTCTGCCGCGAAAACGGCTACGCAAGCATCGTTGTGGAGGATACCGGCGTGGGGATGGACGAGGCGTTCGTGCGCGACAAACTCTTCCAGCCCTTCGTCTCGACCAAGGGGACGGGCATGGGCATCGGCGCCTACGAGTGCAAGCAATACATCCAGGAACTGCGCGGCGACATCGGCGTGGAAAGCAGTCCCGGCCGAGGCTCGCGGTTCACCGTCCGCCTGCCCCTGGCGCCAGTGGAAGACGCGGGAGGGTAGTCCAGTGAGCGAGCGCGCGCCCAAGCTGCTGCTGGTGGAGGACGACGTCGGCCTGCAGAAGCAGATCAAGTGGAGCCTGGACGGCTACGAGGTGCTCACCGCCGGCGACCGCGAAAGCGCCCTGGCGCAGCTGCGCCGCCACGAGCCGGCGGTGGTGCTGCTCGACCTGGGCCTGCCCCCGGACCCGGACGGCGCCACCGAGGGTCTGGCCGCCCTGCAGCAGATCCTCACCCTGTCCCCGGCCACCAAGGTCATCGTCATCACCGGCAACCAGGACCGCGGCAACGCCATCAAGGCGATCAGCATGGGTGCGTTCGACTTCAACCACAAGCCGTTCGAGGAACAGATCCTGCAGATCATCATCGACCGGGCCTTCCGCGTCCATGAACTGGAGCAGGAGAACCGGGCGCTGGCCCTGCGTCAGCGCACCCAGCCCCTGCAGGGCCTGCTCAGCGCCGACCCGGACATGCTCAAGGTCTGCCGCACCATCGAGAAGGTGGCGGCAAGCGACGTCTCGGTCCTGCTGCTGGGCGAATCCGGCACCGGCAAGGAACTCCTGGCGCGCGGCCTGCACGACCTCAGCCCACGCGCCAACGAGCGCTTCGTGGCCATCAACTGCGCCGCGATCCCCGAGAACCTGCTCGAGTCCGAACTGTTCGGCTACGAGAAGGGCGCCTTCACCGGCGCGGCCAAGCAGACCATCGGCAAGATCGAGTACGCCCACAAGGGCACCCTGTTCCTGGACGAGATCGGCGACCTGCCCATGTCGCTGCAGGCCAAGCTGCTGCGCTTCCTGCAGGAGCGGGTCATCGAGCGTCTGGGCGGACGGGGCGAGATCCCGGTGGACGTGCGGGTGGTGGCCGCCACCCACCAGAACCTGGCCGAGCACATCAAGACCGGCCAGTTCCGCGAGGACCTGTTCTACCGCCTGTCCGAGATCAGCGTGCGCATCCCGCCGCTGCGCGAGCGCCAGGGCGACTGCAGCCTGCTGGCGCACGCCTTCCTGGAAAAGTTCAGCCAGATCAACGGCCGCGGCCTGCGCGGCTTCACCCCCGAGGCGCTGGCCGCCATCGAGGCCCACGCCTGGCCCGGCAACGTGCGGGAGATGGAGAACACCATCAAGCGCGCGGTGATCATGGCCGACGGCAACCAGATCGCGCTGGCCGACCTGGGGCTCACCCCCGGCGCCGCCAGCCCGGACGAACCGCTCAACCTGCGCCAGGTGCGCGAGGAGGCGGAGCGCAACGCCGTGCTCAAGGCAATGGCCCGCGCCAACGCCAACGTTGCCCAGGCGGCCGAGCTGCTGGGCGTGTCGCGGCCGACGCTGTACGACCTGCTCAACCGGTTCGGGTTGAAATGAACCTCGGCCGCAACCCCGCGGCGACCATGCTGGCGGTGGACCTGCGCCTGGCCCTGCGCAACATCCTGCGCCAGCGGCGGCGCTCGCTGATCGCCCTTGCCGCCATCGGGTTCGGCATCGTGTCCATGATGCTCACTGCGGGTTTCATCGAGTGGATCTTCTGGGCAA
>JALOTG010000267.1 GCA_025458005.1 Thiobacillaceae bacterium | reverse complement strand
GAGCTCCTTCCGCAGCTCCTCCGTCGCCTCCACGCCCGTTTTCAGTGTGACGTAGCAGTAGATGCCCTGGCCCTTCAGGTCATGCGGCATGCCCACCACCGCGGCCTCGGCCACCTTCGGGTGGGCGACCAGGGCGCTCTCGATCTCGGCCGTGCCCATGCGGTGGCCGGAGACGTTGATCACGTCATCCACCCGGCCGGTGATCCACCAGTAGCCGTCGGCGTCACGGCGGGCGCCGTCTCCGGTGAAGTACATGCCGGGATAGGTGGAGAAGTAGGTCTGCTTGAACCGCTCATGATCGCCGAACACGGTGCGCATCTGCCCGGGCCAAGAGTCCGTGATGCAGAGATTGCCCTCCGTCGCACCTTCCATGATCGCCCCGCCGGCATCGACCAGCACGGGCTTCACCCCCGGCAGCGCCAGCGTGGCCGAGCCCGGCTTCTGCGCCGTCGCGCCCGGCAGGGGCGAGATGAGGATGCCGCCCGTCTCGGTCTGCCACCAGGTGTCCACCACCGGGCAACGCTCATCCCCCACCACCCGGTAGTACCAGAGCCAGGCCTCGGGGTTGATCGGCTCGCCGACGCTGCCGAGGATGCGCAAGCTGGCCCGTGAGGCCTTCTTCACCGGCGCCTCGCCCTCGCGCATCAGGGCGCGGATGGCGGTGGGCGCGGTGTAGAAGATGTTCACCTGGTGCTTGTCCACCACCTCCCAGAAGCGCGAGACGGTGGGGTAGTTGGGGATGCCCTCGAACATCAGCGTGGTCGCGCCGTTCGCGAGCGGGCCATAGACGATGTAGGTATGGCCGGTGACCCAGCCGACATCGGCCGTGCACCAGTAGGTCTCACCCTCCTTGTAGTCGAATACCAGCTGGTGGGTGAGGCTCGCCCAGACCATGTAGCCGCCGGTCGTATGCAGCACGCCCTTGGGCTTCCCGGTGGAGCCCGAGGTGTAGAGGATGAACAGCGGGTCCTCCGCCCCCATGGCGGCCGGCGTGTGGGTGGGTGCCGCGGCGGCGCAGAGCTCGTGATACCAGTGGTCGCGGCCTGCCTGCATCGGCACATCCCCGCCGGTGCGCCTGACCACGATCACGTCCTTGATCGTCGGGCAGTGCTTCAGTGCGGCATCGGCGTTGGTCTTGAGCGGCACCTTCCGCCCGCCGCGCAGGCCCTCGTCGGCGGTGATCAGCAGGGTCGAGCCGCAATCCTCGATGCGCCCGTGCAGGCTTTCGGGGCTGAACCCGCCGAACACCACCGAGTGGATCGCGCCGACGCGCGCGCACGCGAGCATCGCCACCGCGGCCTCGGGGATCATCGGCAGGTAGATCGTGACGCGGTCACCCTTCTTCACGCCGAGGGTTTCCATGGCGTTGGAGAGGCGGCAGACGCGCTCGTGCAGGTCGGCGTAGGTGATGCGCTCACTCTCGGCCGGGTTGTCGCCCTCCCAGAGGATCGCGGTCTGGTTCGCGCGTGCGGGGAGGTGCCGGTCGAGGCACTGGACGGAGGCATTCAGCACCCCGTCCTCGTACCAGCGGATCGAGACGTCGCCGGTGAAGGAGACGTTCTTGGTCTTCGTCGGCGGCGTCATCCACGCGAGCCGCTTGGCCTCGTTCGCCCAGAAGGCGTCGGGGTTCGCGGCCTCCGCGGCGACCATGGCCGTGTACTTCGTGGCATCGACATGCGCGGTGGCGGCGATCTCCGGCTTCACCGGGATGAGAGTCTCGCCCTGCTTGGGGGCAGCGGTGTCTGGCATGCTCGTCCCTTCCCTCCCGGCCTTCTGATGGCGCGGCGCTTTATGGTGAGGCAGGGTCCCGGCGGCAAGCGGCCTTGCCTCGTACATGGGTGCAACGATGGCCCTTTCGCCCCAGGAAGGGCAAGGGGAAGGGCAAGGGGAAGGGCGCGGGATTGCGCGTCAGCCCGCCCCTTCGGGATCCACCAGCAGCACCCCGTCCTCCACCCTGAACGGGATGGCGGTCAGCGGCAGGCCGGTGCAGGGGCCCTTGAAGCACATGCCATCCGCGATGCGGAACAGCGCGCCATGGGTGCCGCACACGATGTGCCGGCCCTTGGCATCGAGGAACCTGTCGGGCGCCCAGTTCAGCGGCACGCCGATATGCGGGCAGGAATTCTCGTAGACGAACACGTCCCCGCCGCGCCGGATCGCGAAGAGGCCGTTATGGCTGCCGGAGGAGGGCGCGAACTCCTTCGCCCCGCCATCGGGGATCTCCTCGAGGCGGCAGAGGGGGCGCCAGGAGGGAGGCGGGGCGGCTTCCCCGCTCACGCCCCCTTCAGCCCGCCCATGCGGCAGATCGTCTTCCACTCCGCCGGCGTGACGGGCTGCACCGACAGGCGAGACAGCCGCACCAGCGCGATCTCGGCCAGTGACGGTTCCGCCTTGATTGCGGCCAGCGTGACCGGCTTCGGCATGGGCGAGACGGCCTTCATGTCCACACACACCCAAGGGCTGCCTTCCTCGGCCGTCGGGTCGGGGTAGGCCTCGCGCACCACATCGACCACGCCCACCACCTCCTTGCCGATGTTGGAGTGGTAGAAGAAGGCCCGGTCTCCCACCCGCATGGCCTGGAGGTTCAGCTTGGCCGAGTGGTTCCTCACCCCCGTCCAGGGCGTGACCTGGTCGGCCACCTGCTGGTCCCAGGAATAGGCGTCGGGCTCCGACTTCACGAGCCAGAAGGCCATCGGCATCACCCCGCGATCTGGCTGCCGTCCTTGAACACGATCCGCATCGGGCGGATCACCACGCTCTCGAACAGCCCGGCCTTGGCATAGGGGTCGGCCATGATGAAGGTCTCGGCCGCGGCGCGGTCTGGCATGTCGATGACATAGAGGCTGCCGCAGGGCTTGCCTGCGCCGTCGAGCACGGGGCCGCCGACGACGAATTTCTCCTGGTTGGCCTTGAGATACTCGAGATGCGTCGGCCGCGTCGCCATGCGCAGCTCCAGGCTGTCGGGCTTGTCGACGCATTGGATGGTGAAGTGCATCTCGGGTCTCTCCTTGCTGGGCCGTTTTCCGGGGCGTTTCCTGGGACGTCTCCTGGGACGTCTCCTGGGACGCATCCCGGGCCGTCCGCGTCATCCCTCACCTTGCCGTGTCCGGCAAGCGCTTCTGCCACGACGCCGGTTTCCCTTCAAACCGTGCGGTCATCCCCATATGATGTGTCACGCGCCATGGACGGAACGCCAACACACACGCCGGCTCGGGGGAGTGCCCTGCACCGCTTCGCCAATCCCGGCCGCTTCATGCGGCTGTCGGGTGCATTGCTCCCGTGGTTCGCCGTCCTCGCCGTCTCCCTCTCCGCCACCGGCCTCGTCTGGGGCCTCGTCTTCGCGCCGCGTGACTGGCAGCAGGGCGACACGGTGCGGATCATGTTCATCCACGTGCCGGCGG
>JALOTG010000098.1 GCA_025458005.1 Thiobacillaceae bacterium | reverse complement strand
CTGTCCCACCTCGGCATGCGCGCGCGCAGCGCCGGCGACGGCGGCATGGCGCTGGTGGCCATGCGGGCGGCGGTCGACTCGGGCCAACCCTACGCTCTGGTCCTGCTCGACATGCACATGCCCGGCATGGACGGCCTGGCACTGGCCCGCGAGATCCGCGCCGACCCGAGGCTGGCGGACAGCCGCCTGATCCTGCTCAGCTCCACCTACCAGACCGGCGATCGGGCGATGCGCGAGTCCGCCGGCATCGTCCGCTGCCTGAACAAGCCCATCCGCCACGCCGAGCTGCGCCAGGCCCTGGTCGAGGCGCTGCGGCGGGAGGACCGGTCCGCGCCGCCTCCCGCGCCGGTTCCCGCGGCCCCCGCCCTGGCCGGCCGGGTCCTGCTGGCCGAGGACAACCCGGTCAACCAGCGGGTGGCCTGCGCCATGCTGGCCCTGCTGGGGGTGGAGACCCACGTCGCCGGCAACGGCATCGAGGCCGCCGCCCAGGCCGCCGAGCAGGACTTCGACCTGATCCTGATGGACTGCCAGATGCCCGAACTCGACGGCTACGACGCCAGTCGGCGAATCCGTCGGCGGGAGGCGCAAGCGCCGGGTCCCGCGCGACGCATCCCGATCCTCGCCCTCACCGCCAACGCCATGGAAGGCGATCGGGAGAAGTGCCTGGCGGCGGGCATGGACGACTATCTGACCAAGCCGTTCACCCTGGAGCAGCTGCGCGGCGTGCTGCGGCGCTGGCTGCCCCAGGACCGCCTCGGGCCGGGCGATGTCGCCCCCCAGACGCTGCCGCGTCCGGCCGACCACCCGGACGTGGCAGCGAGCCAGGACCTGGGGGCCATCAATCCGGACAAGCTGGCCAGCATCCGTGCCCTGGACCCGGGCGGCGGCAATCGGCTGCTGGCCCAGATCGTGTCGGCATTCAGAGACAACATCCCCTCGGTCATGATAGAAATGCGCTCCGGCCTGCCGGCCGGCGACGCGGATCGCCTGCGCCGGGCGGCCCACGGACTCAAGTCCAGCGCCGGCAACGTCGGCGCCGAGACCCTGGCGGGGCTTTGTCGACAGGTGGAGGACAAGGCGCGACAGGGCGACCTGGCCGCGATGGATGCGCTGGTGAACGAGATCGAGGCGGAAGCGGCGCGGGCGTCGGACGCCCTGGCCGGCTTTCTCGAAGGCGGATGACCAAAGGCTATGGACAAGGCGCGCATACTGATCGCCGACGATGACCTGACCGCCCGGCTGCTGATGCGCGCCGCGCTGGAGCAGAACGACTTCGAGGTCACCGAGGCCGCGGACGGCGATCAGGCCCTGGAATCGGCCGAGTCGGCGCCGCCGGACCTGGTCCTGCTCGACGTGGAGATGCCCGGCCAGGACGGCTTCTCCGTCTGCCAGGCCCTGCGTCGGCGGCGTGGCGGCGAATTGCCGATCATCATGGTCACCGGCATGGACGACATGACTTCCATCGAGCGGGCCTACCAGTCGGGCGCCACGGATTTCATCGCCAAGCCCATCAACTGGACGCTGATCGGCCATCGGGTGCGCTATGTCCTGCGCGCGTATCGAAACCTGCTCGCGCTGCACGACGCGCAGTCCCACAACCTGGCCATGCTGCGCGCCATACCCGACATGCTTTTCCGCGTCGACCGCTCGGGGCGCGTGCTGGACGTGCACGGCGCGAACAGGATGCTCGGCGGCACTGGCGAACTGCCCCAAACGGGACGCTCCGTCGCCGACTGCCTGCCGGAACCGGTGGCGCTGCGCTTGATGGAACTGGCCCGCCAGGCGGCCAATACCGGCGAGATCCAGATCCACGACTACACCCTCCCCGACCAGGCAGGCGTCGATCGCCACTACGAGAGCCGCATCACACAGTGCGGCGACGCCGGCGAGGTGCTCTGCCTGGTGCGCTGGATTGGACCGACGAGTCCTATCGCATCTTCGGCGTGCGGCCCGGCACGCCGCTGACCCTGGAGACCTTCCTCGATATCGTCCACCCCGGCGACCGCAAGTTCGTCGAGAACACCTGGCGGCAGGCGCTGCAGGGGGGGCCCTACGACATCGAGCACCGCATCGTGGTCAGCGGCGTGGTGAAGTGGGTGAAGGAACGGGCGGAAATCGAGTTCGACCTGCAGGACCGGCCGGTGTCCGCCCTGGGCACGGTCCAGGACATCACCGAGCGCAAGGAGGCGGAGAACCGCATCCGCTACCTGGCCTACTACGACAGCCTGACCGGCCTGCCCAACCGCCAGTCCTTCATGGAGCGGCTGGAGCGGGAACTGGGCCGGGCCAAGCACCAGGGCTACCGGCTGGGGGTGCTGTTCCTGGACCTGGACGGCTTCAAGTCGATCAACGACACCCTGGGCCACAACGTCGGCGACCTGATCCTGCAGTGGGCCGCGGAGCGAATGAAGTACGGCATCCGCCCCTCCGACGTGCTGTCCCGGCCCGGACAGGACGAGGAGCCGGAACCGGAGGCGGACCTGGCCCGCCTGGGCGGCGACGAGTTCACGGTGTTGCTGCCGCGCATCCAGCAGCCCGAGGATGCCCTGGTGGTGGCGCACCGGGTGCGCGACCTGATGCACCGCCCGTTCGTCATCGAGGGCAAGGAACTGGTGCTCACCGCCAGCATCGGCATCGCCATCTTCCCCGACGACGGCCAGGACGGCGCCGACCTGCTCAAGAACGCCGACACCGCCATGTACCATGCCAAGGACGAGGGGCGCGACAACTGCCAGTTCTACAGCGCCTCCCTCACCACCCGCGCCATGCAGCGCATGAGCATGGAGACCAACCTCAGGCTGGCCCTGGACCGCCGCGAGTTCAGCCTGCATTACCAGCCCCAGGTGGACGCCACGGACGGACGCATCCACGCCCTGGAGGCCCTGATACGCTGGCGTCATCCGCAGTTGGGGACGATCCCGCCCGCCGACTTCATTCCGCTGGCGGAAGAGATCGGCCTGATCATCCCCATCGGCGAGTGGGTGCTGCGCACCGCCTGCGCCGACGCGGCGACCTGGCGGAGGGAGGATCGCCCGCCGGTGCGCGTGGCGGTCAACCTCTCGCCCCTGCAATTCAAGGATCCCAACCTAGTCAAGGTGGTGCTGGGCATCCTCCACGAAAGCGGACTGCCGGCCGATCTGCTGGAACTGGAGATCACCGAGGGGGCGCTGATGGAGGACACCGATCGCACCCTGGCGACCCTCGACGCCCTGAACCAGGCGGGCGTGCATATCGCCCTGGATGATTTCGGCACCGGCTACTCCTCCCTGAGCTATCTGAAGCGCATGCCGCTGAGCCGCCTCAAGGTCGATCGCAGCTTCGTCCGCGAGCTGCCCGAGGCCAGCGAGGACGAGGCCATCGTGCGCGCCATCATCGCCATGGCCGGCAGCCTGAACTTCAGGGTCACCGCCGAGGGCGTCGAGACGCCGAACCAGGCCGAGCACCTGCTGCGCCTGGGCTGCGACAGCCTGCAGGGCTATCATTTCTGCACCCCCCGGCAGCCCGAGGAGATCCCCGGCCTGCTTGATCGGATCTGGGTCACGCAGCAGCCCGGCGACCAGACCGCCTAGTTCCGTCCGCGCCCCGGCGCTCCGGGCCGCCCCTCCAATCCGCATCGCCCCGGCGGCCACCCCCCGGCATCAGCGCGCTTTCCGCTCCGGTACAATGACGGCCTCATGCGCTTCCGCCGCCTCTCGCGGGCGCGGCGCCACTTCGGCGCGCGCCGCGGGATGGTTCGGAAGCGATGCGATTCCACGACTGGGAAGGATACGAGCATGGAACAACTGGACGTCTTCGTCGCCTCATTCACCTCCTTCTGGACCGAGCTGGCCCGCTTCGTGCCCCAGCTCATCGCCGCCCTGGTGCTGCTCTTCCTCGGCTGGATGCTGGCCAAGCTGGCCCGCACCGGGGTCCTGCGCCTGCTCAAGCTGATGAAGTTCGACCAGGTGACCGAGAAATCCGGCCTGGAGTCCTTCCTGCGCCAGGCCGAGCTGGAGGTGTCGGTGTCCACGGTGCTGGGCAACCTGGTCTACTGGCTGATCATCCTGGTGATGATCGTCACCGTGGCCAACTCCCTGGGCCTGCACATGGTGGCGGACCTGTTCAACAAGGTGGTGCTGTATATCCCCAACGTCATCGTCGCCATCCTGGTGCTGGTGTTCGGCACCATCCTGGCCCGCTTCATCAACCGCATCATGTTCGCCTGGCTGAACAACGTCGGCTTCTCGGGGGCCCTGACGGTGTCCACCTTCTCCGAGTACGCCATGCTGGTGTTCGTCTTCTTCGTCGCCATGGAGCAGCTGCAGATCGCCGGCGAGCTGATCACCGCCGCCTTCATCATCGCCTTCGGCGCGGTCGGCCTGGCCTTCGCCATCGCCTTCGGACTGGGCGCACGGGACTGGGCCTCCCGGGTCGTCGAGCAGCTGGTCGAACAGAAGAAGAAATGAGAACGGGGCCGCCGGCCCCGTTCTCCCCTGCCCCTTCGGCGCCGCGCCGCGTCGCGCGCGTCGTCCTACTTCACCATCCCCCAGCCCTGCAGGCGCGAGTAGGCGAATTGCGCCTGCTTGCCCTGGCGGGTCATCTGCAGGTAGCGGTAGTACTCCTGGGCCGCCGCCTGGCGGTTCTGCATCCCGTCCAGGGCATAGGCCTTGAGGAAGGTGGTGTTGGGATTGCCGGGCAGCAGCCGGTCGTAGGTCCTGAATGATTCCAGGGCCGCCTCGGGCCGCTTCATCTGCAGCTGGCTGATGCCGGTGAGGTGGTGGGCCTGGGCCTCGCCGGGATAGATCGCGCGGGCCTTGGCCAGGTAGGGCTGGGCCTCCTGGGGGCGCTTCATGGCCATCTGCGTCTTGCCCATCAGCACCAGGCCGGGGTAATCGTCGGGCGCCTGGGCCAGGGCGCTGCGCAGGTGCTGCTCGGCGGCGGGATAGTCCTTTTTCCCGAGCAGGGCCTCGGCCTTCTGCTCCTCGACGATGGCCCCCTTCATGGCGCGCAGTCGGCTGGTGTTGTCCAGGTAGCGTTCCCGCTGCCGCGGGCGACGCGCTGCCTCGGCATACTCCTTGGCCAGGCGCTGCCGGGAGGTCTCCAGGCGTTCCGCGCTCATCGGGTGGGTGGAGAACATCAGTTCCAGCGCGCCGGGCTTGCTGCGCGACTGGCGGTTGAGCATCTCCATGAGGTTGACCATGCCGGCCGGGTTGTGCCCGCTGCGCGTCATGTACTCCATGCCCAGGGCGTCCGCCTCCCGCTCGTTGTCGCGACTGTAGTGGGCGAGCAGCGCGCCGCCGCCCAGGTTGCCCACCAGCTGGGCCAGTTCGCCGTAGGCGGGGTTCTTCTCGGCGGCCACCACCGCCACCCCGACCGTGGCCAGCTGCACCAGGGTGCCCTGGGCCTGGCGCTCGGCGAAGTGGCGCGCGTTGACATGGCCCACCTCGTGGCCGAGCAGGGCGGCCAGGGTGTCCTCGTCCTCCAGCTCCAGCAGGATGCCACGGGTGGCGGCGATGGAACCGCCCGGGAAGGCGTAGGCGTTGACGTAATTGGCGTTCACCGCGCGGAAGCTGTAGGGCATGTCCGGCCGGTGCGAGCGGCCGGCGAGCTGCTTGCCGACGCTGGCCACGTAGCCGTTCAATCCGTCGTCCTGGGTCGGCCCGAAGTCCTCGGAGAACTGGTGCGGCGAATGCTCCCTGTCTAGGGCGACCTCCTGCTCCTTGCCCATCATGACGAAGGACTTCTTGCCGGTGACCGGGTCGGTGGCGCAGCCGGACAGCCAGGCGCCCGCGCCGAGGCCGGGCAGCAGCCAGAGAAAATCGCGTCGATGCATGAGACTACCTCTCGTGTTGATGGCTCATGGATGGGTAACGATTCGGCATATCTACTGGATGACTCCGCCGCCCAGGCAGACCTCGCCCGCATAGAGCACCACCGACTGTCCGGGTGTCACCGCCCACTGCGCCTCGTCGAAGCGCAGGCGCAGCTCGCCGTCGCCGATGTGCTCCACCGCGCAGGCGGCGTCGCACTGCCGGTAGCGGGTCTTGGCGCCGTAGCGGCCGCCGGCCAGGGGCGGCGGACCGAGCCAGGAGAGGTCGGCGGCCACCAGGGTGTCGGCGAGCAGCAGGGGGTGATCGTGGCCCTGGACGACGATCAGCCGGTTGCCCTCCCGGTCCTTGCCGGCCACGAACCAGGGTTCGCCCTCCCGCGCCCCCTTGACGCCGCCGATGCCGAGGCCCTGGCGCTGGCCCAGGGTATAGAACGTGAGCCCCTGGTGCTCGCCCACCACGCGGCCCTCCGGGGTCGCCATGGGGCCGGGCCGGGTGGGCAGGTAGCGCTGCAGGAACTCCCGGAACGGCCGCTCGCCGATGAAGCAGATGCCGGTGCTGTCCTTCTTCTCCGCCACCGGCAGCCCCGCCCGGCGGGCCAGGTCGCGCACCTCGGGCTTGCTCAGCCCGCCGAGCGGGAACATCGCGCGGGCGATCTGGGCCTGGGACAGGCGATGGAGGAAATAGCTCTGGTCCTTGTTGGCGTCCATCGCCTTGAGCAGTAGCCGGTGTCCGGGTTCGCCGGCCAGCCGGGCGTAGTGGCCGGTGGCGAGGAAGTCGGCCTTGAGGTCGAGGGCATGCTCCAGGAAGGCCTTGAACTTGATCTCCGAGTTGCACAGCACGTCGGGATTGGGGGTGCGTCCGGCCTGGTACTCGGCGAGGAAGTAGGCGAACACCCGGTCCTGGTACTCGCGGCTGAAGTTGACCAGCTCCACCTCGATGCCCAGCGCGTCGCCCACCGCCAGCACGTCGAGGAAGTCCTGGCGGGCGGGGCAATTCGGGTCGTCGTCGTCCGCCTCCCAGTTCTTCATGAACACGCCGACCACCTCGTGGCCCTCCCGCTGCAGCAGCCAGGCGGTCACGGCGGAGTCCACCCCGCCCGACAGGCCGACCACGATCCGACTCATGGCCTGGCGAGACGCGATGGGCGTGGAATGCCCCGGGCAGGCCCCTTCATGCCGGATCCAGATCCTTGATCAGGTCGATGGAATGGCTCTGCCCGGCCAGGTAGTCCTCCAGGCAGCGCGCCACCAGCGGGCTGCGGTGGCGCGCCCGCGCCGCGCGGATCTCATCGGCGGACATCCAAGCGGCGCGCAGGATGTCCGGGTCCAGGCGGGCGGTCGGATCGTAGCCGGTGACCTGGCCGAGAAAGGCGAAGCGCAGGTAGGTGCGCCCCTTGTCCGGATGACGCCAACGGTAGATGCCCAGCAGGGCCTCCGGCTCGAAGTGGTGCGCGGTCTCCTCGAACACCTCCCGGCGCACCGCGTCCAGCAGGCCCTCGCCCTCCTCCAGGTGACCGGCCGGCTGGTTGAAGCGCAGCCCGTCGTCGGTGTGCTCCTCCACCAGCAGGAAGCGGCCGTCTTCCTCGATGACGGCGGCCACCACGACATGGGGTTTCCAGATCGACTCACTCATGGATGGGCTTCCCCCACAGATCGTAGTCGTCGGAGCGGGTGATCCGCACCCGCGCGAGATCCCCCGGCTTGAGGCCGGCGCCCTGGGCGATGTGCACCACGCCGTCGATCTCCGGGGCGTCGGCGTAGGTGCGCCCCACCGCGCGGCGGCCGTCGGCCATGTCGATCAGCACGTCCATCTCGCTGCCGCGCCGGGCGCGCAGCTTCTCGGCGCTGATGTCGGCCTGCACGTCCATGAAACGGGCCAGGCGGTCCTGCCGGATGTCCTCGTCGACCGGATCGGGCAGCTGGTTGGCGGCCGCCCCCTCCACCGGCGAGTAGGCGAAGCAGCCAACCCGGTCCAGTTGCGCCTCGTCGAGGAAATCCAGCAGCTGGTCGAAGTCCGCCTCCGTCTCGCCCGGAAAACCGACGATGAAGGTGCTGCGGATGACCAGCTCGGGGCAGATCGCGCGCCAGTTTTCGATGCGGCGCAGGGTGTCCTCCGCCGCGGCCGGGCGCTTCATGGCCTTGAGGATGCGTGGGCTGGCGTGCTGGAAGGGCACGTCCAGGTAGGGCAGCACCCTGCCGCCCGAGGCATGGGCGCCCTCGGCCATCAGCGGGATCACCTCGTCGACGCTGGGATAGGGGTAGACATAGTGCAGCCGCACCCACACTCCGAGCCCGGCCAGCTCCCGCGCCAGTTCCAGCATGCGCGACTTCACCGGGCGGCCGTTCCAGAACCCGGTCCGGTACTTCAGGTCGACGCCGTAGGCGCTGGTGTCCTGGGAGATCACCAGCAGTTCCTTCACCCCGGCCTTCACCAGCGCCTCCGCCTCGGCGAGCACGTCGCCGATCGGCCGCGAGACCAGGTCGCCACGCAGGCTGGGGATGATGCAGAAGCTGCAGCGGTGGTTGCAGCCCTCGGAGATCTTCAGGTAGGCGTAGTGGCGCGGCGTGAGCTTCAGCCCCCCCGGCGGGACCAGGTCGGTGTAGGGATCATGCGGCTTGGGGAGCGCGGCATGCACGTGCGCCATCACCGCCTCGGTGGCGTGCGGTCCGGTCACCGCCAGGACGCTGGGGTGGGCCTGGCGGATCACCGACTCGCGCGCGCCCAGGCAGCCGGTGACCAGCACCTTGCCATTTTCGCGCAACGCCTCGCCGATGGCCTCCAGGGATTCGTCCACCGCCGCGTCGATGAAGCCGCAGGTGTTGACCACCACCAGGTCGGCATCCTGGTAGCTGGGCACGATCAGATAGCCCTCGGCGCGCAGCTGGGTCAGGATGCGCTCGGAATCCACCGTCGCCTTCGGGCAGCCGAGGGAGACGAAGCCGATCTTGGGCAGGTTCTGCATGGTCAGTGGCGCGGTCTATTTCGGCAGGGCATAGTTGTCCTGGGTGAACAGGTCGAAGCCGTACTCCAGCGCCTCGATCCAGTCCAGGAAGGCGGTGATCGCCTCGCGGCCCTTGAAGTCGCGGCCATGCTGCGGCACCAGCCGGGCCACGTACAGCTGGCGCGCCATGTTGGCCCACAGGCGGCAGACCTTGTTGGACACCATGTAGCGCTGGTGGAAGCCCTCCATGTACGGCAGGTGATCGAGGAAATCGGCCTTGCTGGCGATCGGCGCGGCGTTGGCGTCGTCCACCAGGTCGTTGAACATCAGGCAGCGCTGCCTGTCGTCGTTGTACAGTTCGATGGTCATGTGTTCAGGCCTCCCGGATAGTTCGTTCGCGTGTGGATTGTCTGGGTGAGGCATCGTGATCCTGGTTCATCGGTAGTCTAGTGATGCCCGCCCAGGTCATGCCCCAAGGCGTCCAGCCAGCCCTCCACGCCCTCCGCCGCCAGCCAAACCGTGGCGACGCCGAGCAGGATGAGAACGATCTGCTGGCCGGTATGGCGCAGTTCCGCCCGCTTGTGCAGTCCGGGGATCAGATCCGCCACCGCCACGTAGATCATGCCCGCGGCGGCCAGCGCCAGGATATAGGGCATCAGGGCCTGCATCGGCGCCAGGGCGAGATAGCCCAGCAGCGCCCCCACCAGGGTGGCGAGGCTGCTCACCACGTTCAGCATCAGGGCCTTGGCGCGGCTGTAGCCCGAATGCAGCAGGATCAGGAAGTCGCCCATCTCCTGCGGGATCTCGTGGGAGACGATGGCGATGGTGGTGACCACGCCCAGCTTGATGTCCACCAGGAAGGCGGCGGCGATCATGATGCCGTCGACGAAATTGTGGAAGGTGTCGCCCACCGTGATCATCAGTCCGGAGCGGCCGTGATCGTGGCCATGATGATGGCCGTGCCCATGCGATTCCCCGTGCGGCTCGGCGTCCAGGGCGTCGGCGCCGTGCACCTCGCAGCCCTCCACGTGGCAGTGGCGCCAGAGCACCAGCTTTTCCAGCAGGAAGAACAGCAGGATGCCGCCCAGCACCACGGCGGTGAGGGCCTGCGTGTTGCCGGCGTGCTCCATGGCGTGCGGCAGGACCTCCAAGAAGGCCGCGCCGAGCAGCGCGCCGATGGCGTAGCTGACCATGACCGGCACCCACTCCACCCGCGCCGCCAGGGCCACCATGGCGAACGCCACGCTCAGCAGTCCGCCGGCGGCGGAGGCGAGCAGGATCCAGGTCAGAACACTCATCGGCGGCCCATAAATCGCCGCATTCTACTCAAGCCATACCAGGGCCGCCATGCGCCCGGTGCGGCCGTCGCGGCGATAGGAGTAGAAGCGCGCGGCGTCGGTGTAGGTACATTCCCCGCCGCCATGGACCTGCTCGACCCCCAGCGCCGCCAGGCGGACGCGCGCCAGTACGTAGAGGTCGGCCAGCCACTTGCGCGGCGCCTCGTCCAGGGTGCCGGGCAGCGCGGGCCGGAAGGCGACGGCGGCGAGCGGGTTCTGCTCGATGAAGGCCTGACGGACCTCCTCCCCCACCTCGAAGGCCTCCGGTCCGATTGCCGGCCCCAGCCAGACCAGCACGTGACTGGGCGTGACCGCCATGGCGCGCACCGTCGCCTCCAGCACCCCGGCGGCAAGGCCGCGCCAGCCGGCGTGGGCGGCGGCCACCACCGTGCCCGACTGGTCGCAGAACAGCACCGGCAGGCAGTCGGCGGTGAGCACGGCGCAGACCCGGCCGGGCGAACGGGCCAGCGCCGCGTCGGCCTCCACGCCCGGCGCGTCGTGGTCCGCGTCGGCGACGGCGACGCCGTGCACCTGGGTCAGCCAGAGCGGTTCCGCGGGCAGCCCGGCGCGCAGGATGCGCCGGTTCTCGGCCACGTCCTCCGGCGCGTCGCCGACGTGAGCAGCGGGGTTGAGGCTGTCGTAGGGGGGCTTGCTCACGCCGCCGGCGCGCGTGGTCACCCGGGCGCGAACATTCGCGGGCGCGGGCCAGTCGGGGCGGATCCAGTCAGGCGGCATGGCGCGCCTCCAGTTCGTCGAGCAGTTGCTGGAAATCCGCCGGCGGCGCGCCCTGCCATTCCATCTTGCGGCCGCTGTCCGGGTGGACGAGGCCGAGCCGCCAGGCATGCAGGGCCTGCCGGCCGAACCGGAGCGGCGCGGCGCGACGGGTGGCATAGACCGGGTCGCCCAGCAGCGGATGGCCGAGGTGGGTCAGGTGGACGCGAATCTGGTGCGTCCGGCCGGTCTCCAGGCGGCATTCCACCCAGGCCAGGGCGTCGAACTGGCGCAGCACCCGGTAATGCGTGACCGCCGGCTTGCCGCCCGGCACCACGGCCATGCGGGTGCGCTGCACCGGGTGTCGGCCGATGGGGGCGTCGACGCGGCCCTCGGACCGTTCCAGGCGGCCCAGGGCCACCGCCCAGTAGACCCGCTTCACCGACCTGTCCTGCAGCGCCCGGACCAGGGCGGTCTGTGCTTGTGGCGTCTTGGCCACCACCAGCAGGCCCGAGGTGTCCTTGTCCAGGCGGTGCACGATGCCGGCGCGGGGCAACTCGGCCAGCCGCGGGCAATGGTGCAGCAGGGCGTTGAGCAGGGTGCCGTCCCAGTTGCCGGCGCCGGGATGGGTGACCAGGCCGGGCGGCTTGTTCACCACCAGGAGGCTGGCGTCCTCGTGCACCACGTGCAGGGCGATGGCCTCGGCGCGATGCGGCTGCTCGGCCGGATGCGCCCGGGGACGCACCTCGACCCGCTCGCCACCGAACACCTTGAGCTTGCGCGACGCGGCGGCGCCCTCCACCAGGACCTCGCCGGCGTCGCACCAGGCCTGGATGCGGCTGCGCGAATGCTCCGGCAGCAGGGCCGCGAGGCTCTGGTCGAGGCGGCGGCCGGCATGGGCCGGGGGGATGGTCAGGTGCAGGATTTGCGACATGGGTATAATCCGGCGACCTAAACAGGCGTCACCGTAATGAAGCGAATTCTAGTCCTATTGTCCCTGGCCGCGACCCTGGCCGGCTGCGGCCTCTTGCCGGAACAGATCGACGACACCAAGAACTGGTCGGTCAGCAAGCTCTACAGCGAGGCCAAGGCGTCCCTGGGCGAGGGCGATTTCGCGCGCGCCATTCAGCTGTTCGAGAAGCTGGAAGCCCGCTATCCCTACGGTCCCTATGCCCAGCAGGCCCAGATCGAGGTGGCCTACGCCTACTACAAGGACAACGAGCCGGTCTCGGCCATCGCCGCCGCCGACCGCTTCATCAAGCTGCACCCCAACCACCCCAACGTGGACTATGCCTATTACCTGAAGGGCCTCGCCAATTTCGTCGAGGACCGCAGTCCGCTGGCCGGGCTGGGCGATCAGGACATGAGCGATCGCGATCCCAAGTCGGCCCGGGAATCCTTCACCGCCTTCAAGGAACTGGCGAACCGCTTCCCGGACAGCAAGTACACGCCGGATGCCCTGGCCAGGATGAAATACCTCATGAACGCCCTGGCTGCCCAC
>JALOTG010000007.1 GCA_025458005.1 Thiobacillaceae bacterium | reverse complement strand
CTGGTCGTGCAACTGGCCGCGCAGGGCATCGCCGATCAGGCAATATTCCGACCAGCGGCGGGTGGCCGCGTCATCCTGGCCGAGCCGCCTGACGGACCGCTGCGCCTCATCCTCGTCCAGTTCGCCATCCAGCAAGGCGGACAGCCATTCCTCTTCCGCGGCCGGTGCGTTCGTCTGCTTGTTCTGCAACATGATTACCACCTCTGGTCTTCCGAGGTGCCCAGGATCGGCCGCAGCTTCACGGCGATGGCCTCGCGCGCCCGGAAGATCCGGGACCGCACGGTGCCGATGGGGCACCCCATGAAATTGGCAATGTCCTCGTAACTCATGCCCTCGATCTCACGCAGGGTGATGGCGGTGCGCAGTTCTTCCGGCAGCGCCTCGACGGCCTCGTTGACTGCATAGGCAATCTGTTTCGACAGGAGTTCCGCATCGGGCGTGTTGATGTCAGCGGGGACGATCCGCTCATCGCCCCCGTCCTCGTCCTCGCCGACCACGTCGCTCACCGTGAGCATGCCCCGGTTGCGCGTGGCCAGGTAGTTCTTGGCCGTGTTCACGGCGATGCGGTAGAGCCAGGTGTAGAAGGCGGCGTCGCCGCGGAACTGCGGCAAGGCCCGGTAGGCCTTGATGAAGGTCTCCTGGGCGATGTCGTCGACCTCGTCCTGATCCCTGACCATGCGCGACAGCAGGCGGCCGATCTTGCGCCGGTATTTCTCCACCAGCAGCTCGAAGGCCCGCTTGTCCCCACTTCTGACCCGTTCCACCAGCAATAGGTCGGCTTCCCGCTCGCTCATCCCCGAGAGTCCTCGTAATTCTCCACGGCCCCTCACCGGGGCTTCCCAACAGTTTGCGGGGCTAGTATAACCGGCCTGACCCATATGGCTGGCGGAATGACCGCCAGGCGCGAGTCTCGGTTCCCATGCCTGGGGAAAGGTCCTGCATGCTGCGCTGCGACGTACTCATCATCGGCTCCGGCCTGGCCGCCGCCACCCTGGCGCTTTCCCTGCCGGAACATCTGCAGGTCGTCATCGTCACCAAGAAGGAACCGGACGAGAGTTCCAGCAGCTGGGCCCAGGGCGGGATCGCCGCGGTCCATTCGCGGCAAGACAGCCTGGAATCCCATGTCCGGGACACCCTGGTGGCCGGGGCCGGCCTGTGCGACGAGACCGCGGTGCGTCAGGTGGTCGACGAGGCGCCCCGGGCCGTCGATTGGCTGATCCGGCAGGGCGTGCCGTTCGACCGGGAAGGCGACGACTACCACCTCGGCCGCGAGGGCGGTCACGCGCACCGGCGCATCTTCCACGTCGCCGACGCCACCGGCGCCGCCGTGCAGGCCACCCTGCTCCAGCGGCTCGCCGCCGCGCCCAATATCGAAATGCTGACCCGGCACATCGCCATCGACCTGATCACCGGCGAAAAACTCGGCAAGTCCGACCGGCGGGTGTACGGCGCCTACGTGCTGGATACCGGGCGCGGCGCGGTGCAGACCCTCTCGGCCGGCTTCACCGTGCTGGCCACCGGCGGCGCCGGCAAGGCCTTCCTGTACACGACCAATCCGGACATCGCCACCGGCGACGGCGTGGCGATGGCCTGGCGCGCCGGCTGCCGGGTGGCGAACCTGGAATTCGTGCAGTTCCATCCCACCTGCCTCTACCACCCGCACGCCAAGTCCTTCCTGATCACCGAGGCGATGCGCGGCGAGGGGGCGCTGCTGCGCCTGCCGGACGGCACCCGCTTCATGCCCGAGCACGACGAGCGGGCGGAGCTGGCGCCGCGCGACATCGTCGCGCGGGCGATCGACTTCGAGATGAAGAAGCGCGGCCTGGACTGCGTCTACCTGGACATCACCCACCAGCCCGCCAAGCTGATCATCAGTCACTTCCCCACCATCTACCGGCGCTGCAAGGAGCTGGGCATCGACATCACCACGGAATGGATCCCGGTGGCCCCAGCCGCCCACTACACCTGCGGCGGCGTGCTGGTGGACCGGCATGGCCGCGCCGACCTGGACAACCTCTATGCCATCGGCGAGGTCAGCTGCACGGGACTGCACGGCGCCAACCGCCTGGCCAGCAACTCGCTGCTGGAATGCCTGGTCTACGGAAGGGCCGCGGCCACCCATCTCGCCGGCGCGGAGGCGACGCCGCGCACCGAACTGCCGAAGTGGGACGAAAGCCGGGTCACCGACGCCGACGAGGAGATCGTCATCGCCCACAACTGGCACGAGTTGCGCCGCTTCATGTGGGACTACGTGGGCATCGTGCGCACCAGCAAGCGCCTGGAGCGCGCGGCGCACCGCATCCGGCTGCTCACCGAGGAGATCTTCGAGTACTACAGCAACTTCCGGGTGACCAACGACCTGATCGAGCTGCGCAACCTGGTCCTGACCGCCGACCTGATCGTGCGCTGCGCGCTGCGGCGCAAGGAGAGCCGCGGACTGCACTTCTCGCGCGACTATCCGGACCTGCTGCCGGAGGCATGCAACACGGTGCTGACGCCGTAACGACGCCGCGGCTGCAACCGGCCGCGGCGCAGACCGACATCCGGCCCGCCGGGGCGCCTCCTACAGTCCCGCCCGCCTGGCCAGGAAATGCACCAGCAGCGGCACCGGCCGGCCGGTGCCGCCCTTCTCCTTGCCGGAGCGCCAGGCGGTGCCGGCGATGTCCAGGTGGGCCCAGTCGTATTTCTTGGCGAACTTCGCCAGGAAGGCGGCGGCGGTGATGGTGCCGGCCGGCCGGCCACCGATGTTGGCCATGTCGGCGAAATTGCTCTTCAGCTGCTCCTCGTATTCATCCCACAGGGGCAGCTGCCAGCAGCGGTCGTGGGCCGCCTCGCCGGCGCGCAGCAGCTCGCGGGCGAGACCCTCGTCATTGGCCAGCAGGCCGGTGGCCACATGGCCCAGGGCGATGACGCAGGCCCCGGTGAGGGTGGCGATATCCACCACGGCGGCCGGTTCGAAGCGCTCGGCGTAGGTCAGGGCATCGCACAGGATCAGCCGTCCCTCGGCGTCGGTGTTGAGCACCTCGATGGTCTGGCCGGACATGGAGGTGACCACATCGCCGGGCTTGTTGGCGCGGCCGCTGGGCAGGTTCTCGCAGGTGGGGACGAGACCCACCACGTTGAGGGGCAGCGCCAGCATGGCCGCTGCCTTGAGGGTGCCGAGCACCGAGGCGGCGCCGCACATGTCGTACTTCATCTCGTCCATCTCGGCGGCCGGCTTGATGGAGATGCCGCCCGAATCGAAGGTGATGCCCTTGCCGACCAGGACCACCGGCCGGTCCTTCTTGCCGGCGCCGCGATGCTGCAGGACGATGAACTTGGGCGGCTCCTCGCTGCCCTTGGCCACGGACAGCAGCGAGCCCATGCCCAGCTTTTCCATGTCGCGCCGCTCCAGCACCTGCACGTCCAGCCCGTGCAGCCTGGCCAGTTCGCGGGCCTGCTCGGCCAGATAGGCGGGCGTGCAGACGTTGCCGGGCAGGTTGCCGAGGTCCTTGGCCAGGCGCATGCCCTCGGCGATCGCCTGGCCCCGCGCCACCGCCGCCTCGCCCGCCGGCAGGTCGCCGCGACCGGGCACGGCCAGGATCAGCTTGCGCAGGGGGCGGTCCTGTTCCTCCTGCTTGCTCTTCATCTGGTCGAAGCGATAGACGGTGTCGAGGGCCACCACGACGGCCTGCTCCACCCGCCAGCCCAGATCGTGACCCTTCACCGCCAGATCGGTCAGGCAGAGCATGGCCTCGCGGGCCCCGGTCTCGCCCAGGGCCTTCACCGCCGCGCGCATCGCCTCGCGGTACTGCCTGGCATGGAACGCCCTTTCCTTGCCCAGGCCGACCAGCAGCACCCGCTCGCAGGGGAGATTGGGCACGTGGTGGAGCAGGAGGGTCGAGCCTGCCTTGCCGTCCATGTCGCCACGACGCAGGATCTCGGCCAGGTGACCGCCGGCCGCATCATCCAGGGCGGCGGCCGCCGCGGACAGGCGGCGCGGCTCATACACGCCCGCCACCACGCAAGCGACCCGCTGTTTCTCGGGACTGCCGCTTTTTGTGCTAAATTCCATCGCCAACTCCTTTCCCGCGCGGGCGTCAGCCCATCCCGCGCATCGCACGTTCAGACCACAGCTTCGGACAGAACTTCAAATCCCACGCGGACTAGTCTAAGTCAAAGTGCGCATCTTCAATACCGCCTTGAGGCAAGAGATGAGCGGCATCGGCGGGGCCGCGCTGCTGGCGCTCATCGGCATCATCCTGGTCACCCAGCTGGTGCGCATCCTTGGCCGGGCGGCCCTGGGAGACGTGGACAACGAGGCGGTTCTGCCGTTCATCGCCTTCGGACTGCTCAATTACCTGCCGGTGCTGCTGTCCCTGGCGCTGTTTCTCGGCGTCTTCCTGACCCTGTCCAGGATCTGGCAGGACAGCGAGATGGTCATCTGGCAGGGGGCCGGGCTGGGCCCCCTGTCCTGGCTGGCGCCCGTGCTGCGCTTCGCCGTTCCGGTCGCCTTCCTCATCGCCGCGCTGAGCCTGGTGGTGAGCCCCTGGGTGGCGCAAAAGCGCGCCGAGTACAAGCAGCTGCTGTCGGCCCGGGACGATGCCCAAAGCCTGATCCCGGGCGTGTTCATCGAGTCCGGCGACGGTCATCGGGTCTTCTTCGTGGAAGGCATCGACAAACAGGATGGCGTGGTGGAGAACATCTTCATCCAGTCCGTGCAGAACGGGCGTCACGGCGTCATCGTCGCCCGCGGCGGCCATGTCGCCAACGCGGAGAATGGCGACCGCTTCCTGACGCTCACCTCGGGGCGGCGCTATGAGGGGGCGCCGGGCAGCGCCGACTACCGCATGATGGAATTCGAGCGTTATGCCGTGCGGCTGGAGCCCTCGGTGATGCAGGCCTATGCCGACTCGCCCCGCGCCACCGCCACCACCGACCTGTTGGGAAATCCCGGCCCGGCCTACCTGGCGGAGTGGGTATGGCGCCTCGGCTACCCGATCAGCGCCCTGCTCCTGGCGATCTTCGCCATCCCCGCGAGCCATCTCAACCCACGCGCCGGGCGATCACTGAACGTGATCTTCGCCATGCTGGTGTATACCGCCTACTACAACCTGATCGGCCTGTCCGAGGCCTGGGTGTCGCGACAGACACTGTCCGCCTCGGCCAGCATGCTGCTGGTGCACGGTTCCATGGCCGGCCTGCTGGTCTGGCTGTTCTGGCGCCAGACACGGGACTTCCCTAGGCGGGCGCGATGAGCATCCTGGCGCGCTATCTGGGGCGCGAGATCCTCGGCGCCATCGCCATGGCGCTGACCGCCCTGCTGCTGCTCTACTCCTTTCTCGACTTCATCCGCGAAATCGACGATCTCAGCTCCAGCTACACCCTGCTGGGGGCGTTGCTGCAGATCCTGCTCGGCATCCCCACCCACGTCCAGGAATTGCTGCCGGTCGCCACCATCATCGGCGCCCTGTTCGCCTTGACCCGGCTGGCCACCCAGTCGGAATTCACCGTCATGCGCGCCTCCGGGCTGTCCCCGGGACGGCTCGCGGCCTATCTGGGCGCGCTCGGGCTGGCCATCGCCCTGGTGTCCTTCACACTGGGCGAATATGTCATCCCCCACACGGAAAGGATCGCCCATCAGATCAAGGTGCGGGCCACCACGGGCGTGGTCGCCCAGCAGTTCCGCAGCGGCCTGTGGGCCAAGGACGGCGGCAACTTCATCAACATCCAGGAGATGCTGCCAGACGCCACCCTGAACAACATGCGGGTGTATACCTTCGACGACTCGTTCCACCTGGTCTCCATCCGCCTGGCCGGGCAGGCGCGCTGGAACCCGGATGGCACCTGGACCCTGCACGACGTCGTGCAGACACGCATCGCTCCGGAGGGGACGCGCATCGAGCGCCTGCAGCGCGAGCAGTGGCGCTCCGACCTGAACCCGGACCTGCTGGCGGTGCTCATGATCCCGCCCGATCGCATGTCCGCCCAGGCCCTCTGGACCTACATCGAGCACCTGCGCGAAAACAGGCAACGCACGGCCCGCTACGAAATCGCCCTGTGGAACAAGCTGTCCTTCCCGCTCGCCGCCCCGGTGATGCTGCTGCTGGCCCTGCCGTTCGCCTACTACCATCCGCGCAATGCCAGCGTGAGCGGGCGGGTGCTGGTCGGCCTGCTGCTGGGCCTGGCCTTCCACCTGCTCAATCGTCTGGCCGGGCATCTCGGGCTGCTGAACGAATGGCCACCCGCCCTCAGCGCGCTATCGGCCCTGGCCCTGTTCGGTCTCGGGGCGCTGGTCGCCCTCTGGCGCGTCGAGCGCAGCTGAGGCGGCTGTCGCGCGGGAGGGAGGGTCATCGCCGACCAGCCGGGTGCCGGCCAGGCGATCGTGCAGGAACTGGCCGTCACGGTCCCACAGCGCCCAGAGCAGGCCAATGCCACCCGCCAGCAGGCCGAGGACCGCCAAGGCGTAGCGCAGCCAGGCCTGGGCCCGCGTCGGCGCGGTGCCCGCGACCGAGACCAGGCGGATGCGCCAGGTCTTCATGGCCAGGGTCTGGCCACGCCGCCAGCACCAGACGAAATAGGCCCCCAGGACGAGCAGCAGATAGGCCTGATAGGCCAGCCGGGACCAGGGGGGAGGCAGATGGGGCAGCAGGCTCACGACCGGGAAGCTGGCCACCAGCAGCAGCGCGAAGGCCAGCAGCGTCTCGTAGATCAGGCTGGCCAGCCGGCGCGGCAGTCCCGGGACGGGCGGAAGATGGGACACGGCGCGGGTTGGCAGGGAGGGTGGCGGGCCTCGGGGCCTATTCCGACTCGACACAGAATTCCCGCCAGCGCTTGCGGATCTGCTCCTGCTGCTGGGTGGGCATTTCCGACAGTTTCCGGTAGTTCTCGCGGGCCTGATTGCGTTGCGCCGGGGTCAGTTGCGTCCATTGCAGCAGCCGCTCCCGCAGCAACTGCTTCTGATGGGAGTCCAGGCGGGGATAGATCTCGGCCATCTCCAGGAGCTTGTCCTGCTGCCGGGGGGGAAGGCCGTCCCACTGCCTGGCGAGGGGACGCAATGCCTCCTGCTGGGTGGCGCTCAGGTCCTGCCAGCGCGGCGCGCCCGCCGCGCCCGCCGGCAATGCGAGGCCCAGGCAGAGGATCAGGAGCGGCAGAGCCCGGGTACGCGCGGCCACGCCGGAAAGTCCTTGTCCAGGTAGGCGTTGGGAGGCAGGTCGTCGGTGAGCAGCAGGATGTCCAGGTCCCCCCCGTAGGCGGTGGCATCCCGTTCCGCCCCCGGCGGGTCGAGGCTCGGCAGGACGGCCAGCATCGCCACCCCCGCCGCCAGGATACCGGCACCGAGCAGGGTCGGCCGGCCCCACCACGCCCGGCCCGCGGCCACCTCGCCACCGGCCGGGCGTTCGCGGCGCAACGCGCGCCGGCGCCCCTCGCCCAGTGCGCGCAACAGGCCGTCATCCAGCGACTGCGCGCCCTGGTCGAGCGATTGGGTCAGCCAGCGGGTGAATTGTCTTTCGTTCATGGTTCGATTCCCCTTGCCTTCAGCCGCTTGGCCAAGGCGTTCAACGCGCGGTGACTGTGGGTCTTGACGCTGCCCTCGGAACATCCCATCGCCCGCGCGACCTCCGCGACATCCATCTCTTCCCAGTAACGTAACAGGAAGGCCTGGCGTTGACGCAGGGGCAACTGGGCGATCGCCACCTCGATGGCGGCCAGGATCTCGCTGCCCCCCGCGGCCTTCACCGGATCCACCCCCGTCGTCGACTCGTCCGCCACCGCTAGGTCCTCCAGGCTCTCGCCGGCCTCCTGGTCGTCCTTGTCGCGGAAGGGCGCCATCACCCGAACCCAAAAATTGCGCACTCGAGCGCGGCGGTGGTGGTCGGTGATGGCGTTCTGCAGGATGCGCTGGAACAGCAGCGGCAATTCCGCCGCCGGACGGTCGTGGTAGCGCTCGCACAGCTTGAGCATGGCGTTCTGCACGATGTCCAGCGCGGCGTGATGATCCTGGACCGTGTACAGCGCCGTCTTGTACGCCCTCCTCTCCGCCTGGGACAGGAAGGCATCCAGTTCTTCGTCAGTAGCCAAGATCGGCGGAGATGACTGTCATGGCGGGCTACTATAACAAATCGACATCGGACGCGGCGTTGCGCGGGTTTGCATTACCTGAAGACAATGCATATAATTTTGCGTTTCCGAATTAACGAGTTACCTGGAGCCTAACATGTACGCGGTCATCAAAACCGGGGGCAAACAATACAAGGTCGCCGCGGGCGGCAAGCTCAAGGTGGAAAGCCTGCCCGTCGAGGTCGGCGGCGAGGTCGAGATCAAGGACGTCCTGATGGTCGCCGATGGCGAGGACGTCCGCATCGGCAGCCCCACCGTGAGCGGCGCGAGCGTCAAGGCCACCGTCCTGGCCCACGGCCGTGGCGAGAAGGTGATGATCTTCAAAATGCGTCGCCGCAAGCATTACCGCAAGAGCCAGGGCCATCGCCAGAATTTCACGGAAATCCGCATCGACGGCATTTCCCTGGCCTGATCAAGGAGAACACACAATGGCACACAAGAAAGCAGGCGGCAGTTCCCGCAACGGCCGCGACTCCAAACCGAAGATGCTGGGCGTGAAGCGCTACGGCGGCCAGTTAGTGCCGGCCGGCAACATCCTGGTGCGTCAGCGCGGCACCCAGTTCCATCCTGGCGTGAACGTGGGCATGGGCAAGGATTTCACCCTGTTCGCCCTGGTCGACGGCGTGGTGCAGTTCGCGGTCAAGGGTCCCATGAAGCGCCGCACCGTCAGCGTCGTGCCCGTGCAGGCCTGAGCGAGACATCCGGCGCAAGGAGCCCTATCCGCGGATAGGGCTTTTTTGTTTGCCGACCGGGCATTCTTCCCAGCGCACCATGAAATTCATCGACGAGGCCCGCATCGAAGTCATCGCCGGCAAGGGCGGCAACGGCGCCGTGTCCTTCCGGCGCGAGAAGTTCGTGCCGAAGGGCGGGCCGGACGGCGGCGACGGCGGCCGGGGCGGCAGCATCTGGGCCGAGGCCGACCGCAACCTAAACACCCTGGTGGAGTACCGCTACACCCGCGTCTTCCGCGCCCGCGGCGGCGAGAACGGCCGCGGCGCGGACTGCTACGGCAAGGGCGGCGCCGACCTGACCCTGCGCGTGCCGGTGGGCACGGTGATCCAGGACGAGGCGACCGGCGAGGTGATCGCCGACCTCACCCGTCACGGCGAGCGCGCCCTGATCGCGCGGGGCGGCAAGGGAGGGCTGGGCAACCTGCATTTCAAGTCCAGCACCAACCGGGCCCCCAGGCAGTCCACGCCCGGCGAGCCGGGCGAGGAACGCCGCCTGCAGATGGAACTGAAGGTCCTCGCCGACGTCGGCCTGCTCGGCATGCCCAACGCGGGCAAGTCCACCTTCATCCGTTCGGTATCCGCCGCCCGGCCCAAGGTGGCCGACTACCCCTTCACCACCCTGCACCCCAACCTGGGCGTGGTGCGGGTGGACACCGAACACAGCTTCGTCCTGGCCGACATCCCCGGCCTGATCGAGGGCGCGGCGGAGGGTGCCGGCCTGGGCCACCAGTTCCTGCGCCACCTGGCGCGTACCCGGCTGCTGCTGCACCTGGTGGACATCGCGCCCTTCGACCCCGAGGCCGATCCGGTCCGGCAGGCGCGCGCCATCGTCGAGGAACTGCGCCATTACGACGAGGACCTCTACCGCAAGCCGCGCTGGCTGGTGCTGAACAAGGTCGACCTGCTGGCGGAGGCGGAGCGCGAGGCGCGCATTCGGGCATTCGTGCGCGCCTACGACTGGCGCGGTCCGGTGTTCGCCATCTCGGCCATCAGCGGCGATGGCTGTCAGCCGCTGATCCACGCCATCATGGCGCACCTGGAAGAACAGAGGAAAGCGGAGGCCGAGGAATGAGCGAATCCGTGGTCGCCAGCGCCCAGCGCCTGGTCGTCAAGGTGGGCAGCAGCCTGGTCACCAACGAGGGGCGCGGCCTGGATCACCAGCGCCTCGCCCTGTGGGCCGGACAGATCGCCGCCCTGGTCCAGCTGGGCAAGGAGGTGGTGCTGGTGTCCAGCGGCGCCATCGCCGAGGGCATGCTGCGCCTGGGCTGGAGCCGGCGGCCGCATGCCCTGAACGAGCTGCAGGCGGCCGCCGCGGTCGGCCAGATGGGCCTCATCGAGGCCTACGAGCGCTGCTTCCGCGCCCACGCCCTGCGCACCGCCCAGATCCTCCTCACCCATGCCGACCTGGCCGACCGGGAGCGTTACCTGAACGCGCGCACCGCCCTGCGCACTCTGCTGGGCCTGGGCGTCATCCCGATCATCAACGAGAACGACACGGTCACCACCGACGAGATCAAGTTCGGCGACAACGACACCCTGGGCGCCCTGGTGGCCAACCTGATCGAGGCCGACACCCTGGTCATCCTCACCGACCAGCAGGGCCTGTACACGGCCGACCCGCGCAAGGATCCCGCCGCTACCCTGGTGGAGGAGGCCATCGCCGGGGACGCCGCCCTGGAGGCCATGGCCGGCGGCGCCGGCAGCGCCATCGGCCGCGGCGGCATGCTGACCAAGATCCTCGCCGCCAAACGCGCGGCGCGCAGCGGGGCGCACACCGTCATCGCCAGCGGCCGCGAGGAGAACGTGCTGGCGCGCCTGGCCGGCGGGGAACTCATCGGCAGCCAGCTGGTGGCCCGCCGCACGCCGCTGGCCGCGCGCCGGCAATGGCTGGCCGATCACCTGCAGGTGTGCGGCAAGCTGCGGCTGGACGACGGCGCCGCCCGCGCCATCCGGGAGCTGGGCAAGAGCCTGCTGCCCATCGGCGTCACCGAGGTGCTGGGCGACTTCCAGCGCGGCGAGGTGGTGGCCTGCCTGGACGCGGAGGGCCACGACATCGCCCGCGGCCTGGTCAACTACAGCGCGGAGGAGTCGCGCAAGATCGTGCGTCGGTCGAGCGGCGAGATCGAGGCGATACTGGGCTACCTGGACGAACCTGAACTGATCCACCGGGACAATCTGGCATTGCTTTAGCCAGATCGGGCTATGCAGCAGGCGCGAGTCAGCCCCACGCCAGACGACAGGACGCGGACCCGTGCCTGCCTCGCCACCGTCCTGGCCGCAGCCCTCCTGTTCAACTGCCCGGCCGGCCAGTCGGCGGAGGTGGGGGCCCTCGCCGAGCGTATCGCCCGAGGGCACTGGCGCCTCGACTACCAGCGCAGCGGGGAATTCAAGCCGCTGCTTTACAAGCACGCGGCGTCGGGCAGCAGCGAGACCTGCATCGATGGCGACCCGAGACAGCACATCCTGAACTGGGTGCGCGACAAGGGCTGCCGCGTCGACCGGGAGAGCCTGCGGCCGGACCGCTACCAGCTCAGCGGCAAATGCCGGTTCAAGTGGATGAAGCGCCTGGCCGTGCCGGTCGAGGTGGAGCTGGTCTTCGGCGACGCGCAATCCTTCGTCATGGAGATCCGCACGCCTCCGGGCGCGGCGCTGACTTTTCACGAGAGCACGCGCGCCAGCCTGACTGGGGCCTGCCCCGCGCCCTGAGCCGACTCAGCAGCGGAAGGCGATCAGCACGAACAGGGCGGTGACCTGCAGCAGGACGGAGAACCAGATCAGCGGCTTATAGCTGTATTTGCGCTTGCGGCGGCGGTGATCCAGCAGCGCCAGCCACTCGGCGATCACCCCCACCAATCCGATGAAGAAGAAGGGCGTGAGCAGGACGATGGCCAGCACGCGGATGTTGCGTTCCTCCTCGGTCCAGCAGAACACGCGGTGCATGTTGAAATTTGAATCGAGGAAGATCAACGCCAGGTAGAAGAGGAACAGCCAGAGCAGCAGGGCGCCCATGATCCCGGCCACCCGCAGCCAGAAGTTGGCCGTCACGATGTTCTCCCGGAACACCCTCAGGCGGTATCTCCAGGCGTGGATGAAGGGGCTCGGCATGCCGCTATTCCAGCCGCGCGCGTTGCGCTCGCACCTTCTCCAGCACGGCGCTGAAATCCACCAGCCGTTGCCGCTCCTGGTCCACCACCGCCGGCGGCGCCCGGTCGACGAAACCGGCGTTGGCCAGCTTGGCCCGGGCCTTGGCGATCTCGCCGTCGAGCCGGGCGATCTCCTTGTCCAGGCGGGTGATCTCGGCCGCGCGGTCCACCTCGATCCTGAGCATCAGACGCCAGCCGCCCTCCACCGCGACCGGCGCGTCGGACTCCGGCAGCGCGGCGACGCACTGCACCTCGGCGAGTCGGGCCAGCAGCTGCATGTAGGGCGCGTAGGCGGCTGCCCGCTCGGCGTCGCCCTCGACCACCAGCGGCACCTTCTGCGCCGGCGACAGGCCCATCTCGCCGCGCAGGTTGCGGCAGGCATTGGTCAGCGCCTTCAGGTTGGCCATCTCGGCGCCCGCCGCCGCGTCCACCCGGCCCCGCTCGACGCGCGGATAGGCGGCGAGCATGACGCTCACGCCGGACTGGCCGGCCAGCGGGGCCACC
The DNA here is from genome assembly GCA_025458005.1 of Thiobacillaceae bacterium. GTDB lineage: Bacteria > Pseudomonadota > Gammaproteobacteria > Burkholderiales > Thiobacillaceae > JALOTG01. The sequence continues at coordinate 22,973 of JALOTG010000007.1, read as the reverse complement.
TTCTGCCAGAGTTCCTCGGTGATGAAGGGAATGATCGGGTGGGCGAGCCGCAGGGTCTCCTCCAGCACCCGCACCAGGGTGCGTCGGGTGGCGCGCCGGGCGGCCTCGGAGCCGGCTCCGACCTGCACCTTGGCCAGCTCCAGGTACCAGTCGCAGTACTCGTCCCAGACGAACTCGTAGATGGCGCGCGCCACCTGGTCGAAGCGGTACTGCGCGAACGCCTCCGTCACCGCCGCCTTGGCCTCCTCCAGGCGCCCCAGGATCCAGCGGTCGACGAAGGAGTACTCCAGCGGCAGGGCCTCGTCCAAGCCCACGTCCTGGCCTTCGCAGTTCATCAGCACGAAGCGGGTGGCGTTCCACAGCTTGTTGCAGAAGTTGCGGTAGCCCTCGCAGCGGTTGAGGTCGAACTTGATGTCGCGTCCCGGCGTGGCCAGGGAGGCGAAGGTGAAGCGCAGGGCATCGGTGCCGAAGCTGGGGATGCCGGTGGCGAACTCCTTGCGCGTGGCGCGCTCGATGACCTCGGCCTGCTTCGGGTTCATCAGGCCGGTGGTGCGCTTGCCGATGAGGCTGTCCAGGTCGATGCCGTCGATGAGGTCGATGGGGTCCAGCACGTTGCCCTTCGACTTGCTCATCTTGTTGCCGTGCGCGTCGCGCACCAGGCCGTGCACGTAGACCTCGCGGAAGGGGACCTGGCCGGTGAAGTGCAACGACATCATTACCATGCGGGCGACCCAGAAGAAGATGATGTCGAAGCCGGTGACCAGCACGCTGGTGGGCAGGTAGTGCTTCAGCTCCCAGGTGTCCTCCGGCCAGCCGAGGGTGGAGAAGGGCCACAGGGCGGAGGAGAACCAGGTGTCGAGCACGTCCTCGTCGCGGGTCAACGGCCGGCCGCCCGCCTGGGCGCGGGCCTCCGCCTCGCCGCGCGCGACGTAGACGTTGCCGTCCTCGTCGTACCAGGCGGGTATGCGGTGGCCCCACCAGAGCTGCCGGGAGATGCACCAGTCCTGGATGTTCTCCAGCCACTGCCGGTAGGTGGCGGTCCAGTTCTCAGGCACGAAACGGAGTTCGCCCGTCTCCACCACCCCCAGGGCCCGCTTCGCCAGCCCCTCCATGGCCATGTACCACTGGTCGGTGAGCATCGGCTCGATCACCGCGTGGCTGCGGTCGCCGCGCGGGATCATCAGCTTGTGCGGCTTGGCCGACACCAGCAGGCCGCGCGCCTGCAGGTCCTGGAGGATCTTCTCGCGCGCCGCGTAGCGGTCCAGCCCCTGGTACTCTGCGGGCCCGAACTCGTTGATCCGGGCGTCCAGGGTCAGCACGCCGATGGCCGGCAGGTGGTGGCGCTGTCCCACCTGCCAGTCGTTGAAGTCATGGGCGGGGGTGATCTTCACCACCCCGGTGCCGAACGCACGGTCGACGTAGTCGTCGGCGATGACGGGGATGGAGCGCTCGGCCACCGGCAGGCGCACCTGCCTGCCGACCAGATGCCGGTAGCGCTCGTCCTCGGGATGCACGGCCACCGCCGTGTCGCCGAGCAGGGTCTCGGGACGGGTGGTGGCCACCACCAGATGATCCTCGCCGCCCTCCAGGGGATAGGCGATCTCCCAGATGAAGCCGTCCTCCTCCTGGTTGACCACCTCCAGGTCCGAGACCGCGGTCTGCAGCACCGGGTCCCAGTTCACCAGCCGCTTGCCGCGATAGATGAGGCCCTCCTCGTGGAGCCGCACGAACACCTCGGTGACCGCGCGCGACAGGCCCTCGTCCATGGTGAAGCGTTCCCGGCTCCAGTCCGGCGAGGTGCCCAGCCGCCGCATCTGGCGGGTGATGTGGGAGCCGGAATGCGCCTTCCACTCCCAGACCTTCTCCAGGAACTTGTCGCGGCCCAGGTCGTGGCGGGACACGCCCTGGGCGTCGAGCTGGCGCTCCACGACGATCTGGGTGGCAATGCCGGCGTGGTCGGTGCCTGGCTGCCAGAGGGTGTTGTCGCCGCCCATGCGGTGCCGGCGGATCAGCGCGTCCATCAGCGTGTGCTGGAAGGCATGGCCCATGTGCAGCGTGCCGGTGACGTTGGGCGGCGGCAGCATGATGCAGTAGAAGGGCTCGCCCGGCGCATTGCCCATCCCGAACCAGCCGGCGCCCTCCCAGCGTTCGTACCAGCGTTTCTCGATCTCGTGGGGTTCGAAGCTTTTCGCGAGTTCCATTGCGTGTCCCCGCGCGACGCGGGTGGTCTGAAGGTGCGGCGATTATAGCGGCTCAGTCGCGCTCGCCCGACAGCTTCTCCATCTCCTCGCGCAGGGCGCGGCGGATGGACTCCTCGGTGCGCAGCTGCTGACGGATGAAGAGGTCCTCCAGCTTCTGCTCGAACACGGCGATGAAGCGGTTGAACTGCTCGTCGCTGAGCGTCGGCCGCGACCCGGCCGGCCGACCCGGCTCGTCCCCGCGGCGCTCCGCCAGGCGCCGATCCGTACCCAGGCGGCGGTCCGCCTGACGGCGATCGGCCCGCCGCCGCTCGTCCGCGGCCGTGCCGAACTCCCGAGTCTCCACCACGTCGGTGAGCAAGGGAAAATCCTCCTCGGACGCCGGGCGCCCCTCCCCGGCGCCGAAGCCGGCCCGCTTCTCGAGCAGGGCGTCGATCTTGCCGAAGATGTCCTGGTTGTCCTCGGCCATGGCTATTTCGTCAGGTCGTGGGTTTCCACGCCATAACCGCGCGCCTGGTAGTAGCGGTAGCGCTCGCGGGCCGCCTGGCGGTCGATCGGATCCAGGCCGACGATCTCCATCAGCCGCTCGAAGCGGCCGAAGAAGGCCGGCTGCTCCTCGGCGAGGTTGACCAGCACGTCGGCGGAGCGCAGCTCTTCGGGATTGTCGCCGATCAGGACCGGAGTCTGCCGGGCGAGGGGGTGGCCGCAGCGCACGTGCGGGAGGAAGGACAGCTGCTGGGACGTCCACAGGGCGGCGTCGAGGTCGGCGGCGAGGGCCTCGTCGGGCGTGTAGAGCAGGGCGCACTGACCGGCCCGGTAGGCCTTGGCCGCCAGCCGCCGGGCGGCCTCGGCCTTGTCGGCGGCGTTGAAATAGAAAACGACGCGGGTCATCCTTGTCCGGTCAGGCAGCGCGGTCTCGGGAACGTCCCCGCCGCAAGGCCTCCGCCACCGCGGCGCCGATGCCCGCCGGGCTGTCGGCCACCACCACCCCGGCCGCCGTGAGGGCGGCGATCTTCTCCGCCGCGCTGCCCTGGCCGCCGGCGATGATCGCGCCGGCATGGCCCATGCGCTTGCCCTTGGGCGCGGTGAGCCCGGCGATGTAGCCGGCCACCGGCTTGGTCACATGCGCCCGGATGTACTCGGCCGCCGCCTCCTCGGCCGCGCCGCCGATCTCGCCGACCAGGACGATGGCCTCGGTGCGCGGGTCGGCCTGGAACAGCTCCAGGCAGTCGATGAAGTCGAGGCCCTTGATCGGGTCGCCGCCGATGCCCACGCAGGTGGACTGGCCCAGGCCCAGTTGGGTGGTCTGCCAGACCGCCTCGTAGGTGAGCGTGCCGGAGCGGGAGACGATGCCGACCTTGCCCGGCTGGTGGATGAAGCCCGGCATGATGCCGATCTTGCACTCGCCGGGGGTGATGAGGCCCGGGCAATTGGGGCCGATCAGCCGCGCCCCGGTGTCCCTGAGCGCCGCCTTCACGTTGATCATGTCGCGCACCGGGATGCCCTCGGTGATGCAGGCGATCACCCGGATGCCCGCCGCCGCCGCCTCCAGGATGCCGTCCGCGGCGTAGGCCGCCGGCACGTAGAGCATGCTCGCGCCCGCCCCGGTCTCCCTCACCGCGTCGCGCACCGTGTTGAACACCGGCAGCCCGAGGTGGGTCTGGCCGCCCTTGCCGGGCGTCACGCCGCCGACCATCTTCGTGCCGTAGGCCATGGCCTGCTCGGAATGGAACGTGCCCTGCTTGCCGGTGAAGCCCTGGCAGATGACGCGGGTGTCCTTGTTGACCAGGATGCTCATTTCGCTGCCTCCTCGACGGCGCGCCTGGCCGCCTCGGTGAGATCATTCGCGGCGATGATGGCCAGCCCGGAGTTGGCCAGGAGCGCGCGGCCCTGCTCCGCGTTGGTCCCCTCCAGGCGCACCACGACCGGCACCTTGACGCCGACCGCCCTGACCGCCTGGATGATGCCCTCGGCGATCAGGTCGCAGCGCACGATGCCGCCGAAGATGTTGATCAGCACCGCCCGCACGTTGGCGTCGGCGAGGATGATGCGGAAGGCCTCGGCGACCGAATCGGCGGTGGCGCCGCCGCCCACGTCCAGGAAGTTGGCCGGCTGGCCGCCGCAGAGCTTGATCAGGTCCATGGTGGCCATCGCCAGGCCGGCCCCGTTGACCATGCAGCCGATGTTGCCCGAGAGGGCGATGTAGTTGACGTGGTGGGCGTGCGCCTCGGCCTCCTTGGCGTCGATCTGGGTGAGGTCGGCCTGTTCGGCCAGGGCCTTCTGCCTGTAGAGGGCGTTGTCGTCGACACCCATCTTGCAGTCCAGCGGCAGCAGGCGTCCGTCCTCGGTCACCACCAGGGGATTGATCTCCAGCAGGGCCAGGTCGCGCTCGAGGAAGATAAGGTAGCAGCCCTTCAGCAGCTTGACGAAGGTGCCGACCTGCTCGCCCGCCAGGCCGAGGCCGAAGGCCAGGTTGCGGCCCTGGTAGTCCATCAGCCCGGCGACCGGGTGCACCGTTTCGCGCAGGATCCGGTCCGGCGTCTCGGCGGCCACCGTCTCGATGTCCATGCCGCCCGCCGCCGAGGCGACGATGCCGACGCGCTCGGCGGCGCGGTCCACGGTGAGGGACAGGTACAGCTCGCGGGCGATGGGCAGGGTTTCCTCGATGAGCAGGGCGTTGACCGGCTGACCGTCCGGGGCGTTCTGGTGGGTGACCAGGCGGCCGCCGAGCAAGTCGCGCGCCGCCGCCGTCAACTCGTCCACGGACCGGCACAGCTTCACGCCGCCCGCCTTGCCGCGCCCGCCGGCGTGGACCTGGGCCTTGGCCACCCAGGCTGCGCCGCCCAGGTCCCGGGCGGCGTCCGCGCAGCGCGCCGCATCCTCGATGACCACCCCGCGCGGGGTGGCGATGCCGTGCTCGCGCAGCACCGCCTTGGCCTGGTACTCGTGCAGATTCATCGTCGTTCCGCCCTGATCAAAGGTGGGATTTTGCAGGAAACGGCGGGCGGTCGCCACGGCGGCGCCCTTCCGGTAGCATCGGGGCCGTTTCCAGAAGGGCGGCATCCATGCAAGATATCCTGGTCCTCTACTACAGCCTGCACGGCTCGGTGCAGCAACTCGCCCGGCACATCGCCCATGGCGTCGAATCGGTGCCCGGCGTGGGCGCCCGGCTGCGCACCGTCCCCAAGGTGGCCGCGGAGGTCGACGGACCGGCCCGGCCGGTGCCCGACGCCGGCGCGCCCTACGCCACCCAACGCGACCTGGAGGAATGCATCGGCCTCGCCCTGGGTTCACCGACCCGCTTCGGCAACATGGCGGCGGCCATGAAGTACTTCTGGGACGGCACCTCCGGCCTGTGGCTGGCCGGGGCGCTCGCCGGCAAGCCGGCCAGCGTGTTCACCTCCACCGCCAGCCTGCACGGCGGCCAGGAGAGCACCCTGCTGACCATGATGCTGCCCCTGCTGCACCACGGCATGGTCATCGTCGGGCTGCCGTACTCCAACCCGGAACTGAACGCCACGCGCAGCGGCGGCACGCCCTACGGCGTCAGCCATCTGGCGGGCGCCGACGGCAAGGCGCCTCTCACCGAGGAGGAGCGCCGCCTCGCCTTCGCCCAGGGCCGGCGCCTGGCGGAGGTTGCGCTCAGGCTGGCCGGCTGAGGACGATGCGACCCGGAGGGAGCCATGAGTGAGCTGGGCGAAGAGGCGCGGCGCCTTGTGCGCGGCCAGCGCAACGGCGTCCTGTCCACCCTGTCGCAGCGGCTGGCCGGCTATCCGTTCGGCTCCGTGGCGCCCTTCGTCCTCGATCACCCCGGCCGGCCGGTGATCCTCGTCTCCGGCCTCGCCGAACACACCCGCAACATGCTTGCCGATCCGCGCGTTTCGCTGATCGTGCAACCCTGCGCCGAGGACATGCAGCAGGCCGGCCGGGTGACCCTCCTGGGCGAGGCCGAGCGCCTGCCCGACAAGGAAGGCTTCGCGCCGCGCTACCTGCGCCATCAGCCTCAGGCGGAGGTCTACCTGGACATGGCCGACTTCGCCTTCTACCGCGTCGAACCGGCGCGCGTCCGCTTCATCGGCGGCTTCGGCAAGATCCACTGGATCGAACCCAGCGCCTACCTGGCGAACGCGGCCCGCCTGGCGGTGGAAGAGGAGGACCTCCTGGCCGAGTTGAACGCCGCGCATCGGCATGATCTTGTCGCCTGCTGCCGCCAGGTGCGCGGCATCGAGACGGATGCGGCCGAGCTGATCGGCGTCGACCCGGACGGCTGCGACGTCCGCGCGGCCGGGCGCCTGTTGCGCTTCGACTTCCCCGCGTCGGTGAGCGACGCCCGCGGCGTGCGCGCCGCGCTGACGGACCTGGCGCGGCGCGGCCGACCATGACGCCGACCCGGTTCCAGACGGCCGCCAGCGTCAGTCTGATCGCCCTGATCTTCCTCAGCCTGGCCTGGGAGATCTGGCTGGCGCCGCTGCGGCCGGGCGGCTCCTGGCTGATGCTCAAGGCCCTGCCCCTGCTTGCCCCCCTGTTCGGCATCCTGCGCGGGAAGATCTACACCTACCGCTGGGCGAGCCTGCTGATCTGGCTCTACGTCATGGAGGGCCTGGTGCGCGCCTGGTCCGACCCCGCGCCCGGCCGCTGGCTCGCCGTGGCGGAGGTGTGCCTCGCCCTGTTGTTCTTCGCCAGCGTGGTGTTGCACATACGTCACAGCCTGCCCCGTTCAGGCGCCGGAGTTGATTGAGATCAAGGCCTGCGCGCGTCGGTGGGAATATTGTAATTTGACGATATAAGCATCCGCTTATAAACTCGCAAGCTGTTTTTGAAGGATCCCCCCATGAGCGCCTATCGATCCATACACTTCTCCTTCCTGCCCATGTCGATGCGGGTGCTGTTCACCATGGTGCTGATCGTCTTCGGCACGGGCTATCTCATGGCCATGATCCAGGTCTGGGAAAACCACGCCGGCAAGGACGGCAACCCCATGCTCTCCGCCAAGGACCTGATGATCTCCTACAGCGGCAACCCCGAAGGGACCAAGCTGGAAGCCGCCCTGCGCGCCTCCATGGCGGACATGCTGCCGGCGGAAAAGCGCCAGGTGATCTTCGACTGGCTGCATGCCGGCGCCGCCCAGGAGGAGTTCGAGGGCAAGATCAACCCGATCCTGCAGGAACACTGCGTCATGTGCCACAACCCGGACGCCAACCCGCACCTGCCCAACTTCTCCAACTATGATGGGGTGTCGAAGGTCACGGCCAAGGACGAGGGCATGAACCTCCACACCCTGGTGCGGGTATCCCACATTCACCTGTTCTCCATCACCTTCATCTTCTTCATCGTCGGCTACATCTTCACCCATGCCTACGTGCGCCCCACCTGGCTCAAGTGCGTGCTCATCGCCGCGCCCTTCGCGGTGCTGCTCACCGACGTGGCGTCCTGGTACCTGACCAAGGTCTGGTCCGGTTTTGCCTGGATCGTGATCATCAGCGGCGCCATCATGGGCACGTCCTTCGCCGCCATGTGGGTCATTTCCGTCTGGCAGATGTGGTTCTACAAGGCCCCCGCCGAGCTCTGCGACCGGGGCGGACAGCTGCCCAGCCTGAATCAGGCCTGAGCCGGGTCGGCATGAAAAACGGGCGACCCCGCGGGGTCGCCCGTTTTCTTTCCGGCGTCCGTCAGACCTGGGGATGGGCGCGCTGCTCGCCCGAGGCCAGCTTGTTCAGGGCGTGCAGATAGGCCTTGGCGGAGGCGATGACGATGTCCGTGTCCGCGCCCTGGCCGTTGACGATGCGGCCACCCTTGTTCACCCGTACCGTCACCTCTCCCTGCGCATCGGTCCCGGTGGTGATGTTGTTCACCGAATAGAGCAGCAGGTCGGAGGCGGACTGCACGATCCGCTCGATGGCCTTGAAGGCGGCGTCCACCGGGCCGCCGCCCAGGGCGTCGGCGCGCCGCTCCTCGCCCCGGTCGGTGAGCACCACCACGGCATGGGGCGTCTCGCCGGTCTCGGAGCAGACTTTGAGCGACACCAGCTTGTAGCGGTCGGCCTGGGCGAAGGTGGCCTCGTCGGAGATGAGGGCATGCAGATCCTCGTCGAAGATCTCGTGCTTCTTGTCCGCCAGGTCCTTGAAGCGGGCGAAGGCCGCGTTCAGCGCCTCCTCCGAGTCGAGCACCACGCCCAGCTCGGCGAGCCGGGTCTTGAAGGCGTTGCGCCCGGAGTGCTTGCCCAGGACCATCTTGTTGGCGCTCCAGCCCACGTCCTCGGCACGCATGATCTCGTAGGTCTCGCGGTGCTTGAGGACGCCGTCCTGGTGGATGCCGGACTCGTGGGCGAAGGCGTTGGCGCCGACGATGGCCTTGTTGGGCTGCACCGGGAAGCCGGTGACGCTGGCCACCAGGCGCGAGGCCGGCACGATCTGGGTGGTGTCCAGCCGGGTGTCGCAGCTGAACACGTCCTGGCGGGTGCGCACCGCCATGACGATCTCTTCAAGCGACGCGTTGCCCGCCCGCTCGCCCAGGCCGTTGATGGTGCACTCCACCTGCCGCGCGCCGTTGAGGACCGCGGACAGGGAGTTGGCCACCGCCAGGCCGAGGTCGTTGTGACAGTGCACGGAGAACACCGCCTTGTCGGAGTTGGGGATGCGCTCGCGCAGCTTGCGGATGAGGTCGCCGAACTGCCAGGGCAGGTTGTAGCCCACCGTGTCCGGGATGTTGAGGGTGCGTGCGCCGGCGTCGATCACCGCCTCCAGGACCCGGCACAGGAAGTCCAGCTCGGAACGTCCGGCGTCCTCGGGGGAAAACTCCACGTTGTCGGTCCACTGGCGGGCCCACTTGACCGCCTTGACCGCCTGCTCGACGACCTGATCGGGCGTCATCCTGAGCTTGCGCTCCATGTGGATGGGGCTGGTGGCGATGAAGGTGTGGATGCGCCCCGAGTTCGCCCCCCTGAGGGCCTCTCCGGCGCGGGCGATGTCCTTCTCCAGGGCGCGCGACAGACCGCACACGGTGCTGTCCTTGATGGCGTCGGCGACCGCCTTCACCGCGTCGAAGTCGCCGTTGCTGGCGGCGGGGAAGCCCGCCTCGATGACGTCCACCCGCATGCGCTCCAGCTGCCTGGCGATGCGCACCTTCTCTTCCTTGGTCATCGAGGCGCCCGGGCTCTGCTCGCCGTCGCGCAAGGTGGTGTCGAAAATGATCAAGTGCTCTTTTTTCATGGCCTGCTCCAAGTGCTTGCCGCGCCCGCGGGGCGCGAGACGTCAACCGGGAATGCTAGCGAAAAACGGGGAGGGAGAGATGTCAGTGCCCGCGACGGGGCAGCAGCAGGCGGGTGGCTTGCCGGAGGGAGGAGAAGTGACGGGTGCTGGATTGGCTGTCCATGGCCCGAATATAACGACCTATTCCGCTTCGGACAACCCTTTTGTCGAGCGGGATTTGTGCCAGTGATGGAGGGACAGGACATAGCCGGACAGGCCGTAGGCGAGGAACAGGCCGAACAGCACGATGGGCGGATCCAGGGCGATCAGCACGAAGGACAGGGCGATGAGGACCACCACCAGGAACGGCACGCTCTTGCGCAGGTTGATGTCCTTGCCGCTGTAGAAGCGGAAATTGGTCACCATGGTGATGCCGGCGAACAGGGTCAGCGCCCAGGCGAACCAGCGCAGGTCCTCGCCAGTGAGGCCGTTGTCGTGGGCCACCCAGACCAGGGCGGCGACCAACGCGGCGGCGGACGGACTGGGCAGCCCCTGGAACCAGCGCTTGTCCTGCACCTCCAGCATGGTATTGAAGCGGGCCAGACGCAGGGCGGCCCCCACGCAGTAGACGAAGGCGGCGATCCAGCCCAGCTTGCCCATGTCCTTCAGGGCGAAGCTGTACATCACCAGGGCCGGCGCCACGCCGAATGAGACCATGTCGGACAGCGAGTCGTATTCAGCGCCGAAGGCGCTCTGGGTGCGGGTGAGACGGGCGACGCGGCCGTCCAGACCGTCCAGGACCATGGCGACGAAGATGGCCACCGCCGCGTGCTCGTAGACGCCGTTCATGGCCTGGACGATGGCGTAGAAGCCGGCGAACAGGGCGCCGCTGGTGAACAGGTTGGGCAGCAGGTAGATGCCGTGGCGGACAAATCGGCCCTGGAAGCGGACGCGATCCGGCTCGGGCATGGTCACTTCAGGACCGCGAGGACATCCACGGCGGCGCGCACCTTGTCGCCCAGGGCCACGCGGGGCTCGGCGTCCAGGGGCAGGTAGACATCCAGCCGGGAACCGAAGCGGATGAAGCCGTAGCGCTCGCCGCGTCGCAGCCGGTCGCCCGTACCCACATAGCAGAGGATGCGCCGCGCCACCAGGCCGGCGACCTGCACGCAGGTGACATCCTGGCCCCGGTCGGTACGGAACCACAGGGCGTTGCGCTCGTTCTGCACCGAGGCCTTGTCCAGGGCGGCGTTGACGAACTCGCCCCGGTGGTACCACACCCCCTTGACCTCGCCATACACCGGGCTGCGGTTGGAGTGGACGTTGAACACGTTCATGAACACGCTGATCTTCAGGGTCTGGCGCTCCAGCCAGGGATCATTTGCCCGTTCGATGGCGACGACACGGCCGTCGGCCGGCGACAGAACCAGGCCCTCGCCCTGCACCGGCGTGCGCGCCGGGTCGCGGAAGAACTGCAGGACGAAGACGAAGACGGCCCAGAAGGGCAACGACCACCAGCCGGAGCCCCAGTAGCCTACCGCCACCGCGACGACGAAGCTGGCCGCCAGGAAGGGCCAGCCCTCGCGGGCGATCAGGGGGTGGCCGGGCAGCGCGCCGGCGGGAGGGGTGTTGGGGGACATGGGGGGAATTCCTGGCCGGAGACCCGCCGGCAGATGGCCCGACGGATCCCCCGGCGTCGCTGGTCAGTTGCGGCTCTGGTCGACCAGCTTGTTGGCCTTGATCCAGGGCATCATGTCGCGCAGCTTGGCGCCCACCACCTCGATCGGGTGCTCGGCGTTCAGGCGCCGGCGCGCGGTCATTTCCGGGTAGCCGCTCTTGCCCTCCAGGATGAAGCGTTTGGCGTAGTCGCCGTTCTGGATGTTGGCCAGGGCCTCCTTCATCGCCCAGCGCGACTCCTCGTTGATGACCTTGGGGCCGGTGACGTACTCGCCGTACTCCGCGTTGTTGGAGATGGAGTAGTTCATGTTGGCGATGCCGCCCTCATACATCAGGTCGACGATCAGCTTCAGCTCGTGCAGACACTCGAAATAGGCCATCTCGGGGGCGTAGCCGGCGTCCACCAGGGTGTCGAAGCCCGCCTTCACCAGTTCCACCGCGCCGCCGCAAAGCACGGCCTGCTCGCCGAACAGGTCGGTCTCGGTCTCCTCGCGGAAGTTGGTCTCGATCACGCCGGCGCGCGCGCCGCCATTGGCCGCCGCGTAGGACAGGGCGATGTCGCGTGCCTTGCCGGTCACGTCCTGATAGACGGCGATCAGGGAGGGCACGCCACCGCCCTGGGTGTAGGTGGAGCGCACCAGGTGGCCGGGGCCCTTGGGGGCGATCATGATCACGTCCACGTCGGCGCGCGGCTTGATCTGGCCGTAGTGGATGTTGAAGCCGTGCGCGAAGGCGAGCGCGGCGCCCTTCTTGAGGTTGGGCTCGATCTCGTTGCGGTAGACGTCGGGCTGCTGCTCGTCGGGCACCAGGATCATCACCACGTCGGCATCCTTGACCGCGTCGCCCACCTCCTTGACGGTGAGGCCGGCCTTCTTGGCCTTGTCCCAGGAGGCGCCGCCCTTGCGCAGGCCGACGCTGACCTTGACGCCCGAATCCTTCAGGTTGTTGGCATGGGCATGGCCCTGCGAGCCGTAGCCGACGATGGCGACCTTCCTTTTCTTGATCAGGGACAGATCGGCGTCTTTCTCGTAGTAGACCTTCATTTGGGTTCCTTTCGTTCAGTGATCAGCGTTCGGCGATCCACCCCCGGCGACCGCGATCGTATCCGGACCGCAGCCCACCCAAGGCCGGCGTCGCCCTAAATCTTCATCACCCGTTCGCCGCGCCCGATGCCCGACGCGCCGGTGCGCACGGTCTCCAGGATGGCATCGGGCTCCAGGGCGGCGAGGAAGGCATTGAGCTTCTGCCCGTCGCCGGTGAGCTCGATGGTGTAGGTCTTGTCGGTGACATCGATGACCCGCCCGCGGAAGATGTCCGTCATGCGCTTCATCTCCTCGCGGTATTCGCCGAACGCGCGCACCTTGACCAGCATCAGCTCGCGCTCGATATGGCCACCGTCGGTCAGGTCCTGGACCTTCACCACGTCCACCAGCTTGTTCAGCTGCTTGGTGATCTGCTCGACCACGTCGTTGGAGCCGCGCGTGACGATGGTCATGCGCGACAGGGTCACGTCCTCGGTGGGGGCGACGGTGAGGGACTCGATGTTGTAGCCGCGCGCCGAGAACAGGCCGGCCACGCGCGACAGGGCGCCGGCCTCGTTTTCCATGAGTAGGGAGATGATATGCCGCATCAGGAGTCAGGTAGCAGGTTGCAGGTCATGGCAATCACAGCAGGATCATCTCGCTGAGGCCCTTGCCGGCCGGGATCATGGGATAGACGTTCTCACGCGGGTCGGTGACGAAGTTGAGGAACACCAGGCGGTCCTTGTGCTTGCCGAACGCGTCGCGCAGGGCGGGCTCCACGTCCTGGGGCTTCTCGACGGTCATGCCGACGTGGCCGTAGGCCTCGGCCAGCTTGACGAAGTCCGGCAGGGCGTCGATGTAGGACTCGGCGTAGCGCTCCTCGTAGAAGAACTCCTGCCACTGCCGCACCATGCCCAGGTAGCGGTTGTTGAGGAGGATCACCTTGATGGGCAGCTTTTCCTGCAGGCAGGTGGACAGCTCCTGGATGTTCATCTGGATGCTGCCCTCGCCGGTCACGCAGGCCACCATCGCGTCCGGAAAGGCGAGCTGGACGCCCATCGCCGCCGGCAGACCGAAGCCCATGGTGCCCAGGCCGCCGGAGTTGATCCAGCGGCGCGGCTTGTCGAACTTGTAATACTGCGCCGCCCACATCTGGTGCTGGCCGACGTCGGAGGTCACGTAGGCGTCCCCGCCGGTCACCTCGTAGAGCTTCTCGATGACGAACTGCGGCTTGATCATCTCGGAGGCGCGGTCATACTTCAGGCAGTCCTGCGAGCGCCACAGCTCGATCTGCGCCCACCATGCCTTGAGGGCGGACTGGTCGGGCCGATCCGTGCCGGTGCCGATCTGCCGGGCGATCTCCTCCAGCACCTGGGCGACGTCGCCGACGATGGGCACGTCCACCTTGACGCGCTTGGAGATGGACGAGGGGTCGACATCGATATGGATGATGCGGCGGGCCTCCTTTGCGAAGTGCTTGGGATTGCCGATCACCCGGTCGTCGAAGCGCGCGCCCACCGCCAGCAGGACGTCGCAGTGCTGCATGGCCATGTTCGCCTCGATGGTGCCGTGCATCCCCAGCATGCCGAGGAACAGGGGGTCCGGCGCGGGATAGCCGCCCAGCCCCATCAGCGTGCTGGTCACCGGATAGCCGAGCAGACGGGTCAGTTCGGTGACCTGCCGGTCCGCGTTGCCCAGGATGACCCCGCCGCCGGTGTAGATCATCGGCCGCTTCGCCTCCAGGAGCATCTGCACGGCGCGCTTGATCTGACCCGAATGTCCCTTGTAGGTCGGATTGTAGGAACGCATGCGGATATCCGCCGGATAGTCGAAGGCGCACAGATGCTGGGTGACGTCCTTGGGGATGTCCACCAGCACGGGACCCGGCCGGCCGGTGGCGGCAATATAGAAAGCCTTCTTGATCGTGGCGGCGAGCTCATGCACGTCCTTGACCAGGAAGTTGTGCTTCACGCACGGACGGGTGATGCCCACCGTGTCGACCTCCTGGAAGGCATCCATGCCGATCGCCGGGGTGGGCACCTGGCCACTGATCACCACCATGGGGATGGAATCCATGTAGGCGGTGGCGATGCCGGTCACGGCATTGGTCGCCCCGGGCCCGGATGTGACCAGAGCGACGCCCACCCGTCCGGTCGCCCTGGAGTAGGCATCCGCGGCGTGCACGGCGGCTTGCTCGTGCCGAACCAGGATGTGCTTGAAGGCGTCCTGCTTGTGGATCTCGTCGTAGATGTTGAGGACCGCGCCGCCCGGATAACCGAAGACATACTTCACGCCTTCGGCCTGCAGACAGCGCACGAGGATCTCGGCGCCGCTCAGTTCAGTTTCAGCCATGGAGCCTGCTGTTGTTGGTCTTGATAAAGGAAGCAACACTAATGGCTGCGGCCTTTCCGGTCAAGCCAGCCGTTCTCGCGATCAAGCCGCATCGACGCGCCTGACGGCGATACCCGGAACGCCGGCCTGTCCGGCTCGACGGGGAAAGACATGAGGGGAATCTGGTGGGTCGTGCAGGATTCGAACCTGCGACCAACGGATTAAAAGTCCGCTGCTCTACCAGCTGAGCTAACGACCCGGAGCAGTCAGAAATTATGATGAATGGGCTGCTTCCAGTCAAGAAGCGCCCTGGGGAAGAAGGTCAGTAGGTAGTGCGGGCGGGTTTCCTGGCTCGGCTCGCGCCGGATTGCGCCTTGCCGGCATCCCCCTCGGCTGCCGACGCGGCGGGGGCCTTCGCGTTCTTGGCGTTCCAGGAATCCATGAAGGCGAGCATGTTCTTCATGCGCAGCTGACCCGGGATGAACATGACGATCTCGCCATTGGGGTCGTAGAGATAGGACGTCGGGTAGAAATCCACCGGCCCCACCTGGCGGAACGGGCTGTCGGGATTGCGCCGCGCGCCTCCGGCGACCACGGCGAAGAAATCCAGGTTGTGCCGCGCGGCCGTCTCGCGCACGACGTTCTCGTCCGGGCCGTAGTCCAGGCCGATGCCGATGACCACGAAATCCTTGCGCTTGTTCAAGTCGTTCAGGGCGGGCACCTCAGCCCAGCACAGCGGGCACCAAGGCGCCCAGAAGCTGACCAGAACCCACTTGCCCTGAAAATCCGAGAGCTTGAACGACTTGCCGTTGATGTCGGTGAACTGGAAGTTGATGGCCTTGGTCGGCTCCGTATTGGCATGGGCACCGGCCGAGAGGATCAGGCCGAGGCCCAGCAAACAAGCCGCCAGTATCGTACGCATCGATTGTCCTTTCCAACAAACCCCGGCAATTCCGATTCTCCCCCGCGCCGATAACCATATACATGGTATGGCCGAACCAGGGGTCGCCCTCAGGCCTCGCGCATCATGAGGTAATACTGGATGCGCATGGTGACCGCGGCGCCGCCGATGATCCCGGCCAGGACGATGGCGGAGCTGACCGCCAGCGTGGACATGCCGGTCACCCCCTGGCCGATGGTGCAGCCCATGGCGGTGACGCCGCCGAAGCCCATGAGTGCCGCGCCGATCAGGTGCCGGAACATGTCCTGGGGCGAGGTGAAATATTCCCAGCGGAAACTGCGATTGAACACGGCATAGACGAACGAGCCGAGCACCACGCCGAACACGGAAGCGATGCCGAAGGTCACGCTCTTGTCCCGCCAATAGGCCCACAGGTCCATCGTGTAGGCCAGGGGGCCGACGAAGGTCATGGACTCGGCCAGCTTGGAATCGGTCCCCACGTAGGACATCTCCATGAACTCGTTTTCCGCCAGGCCGATCTTGCCGGTGACATACCAGCCGCCGACCACCACCAGACCGATGACCAGGCCGGCCAGGATGTTGTCCAGGTTGTGCCGGAACTCGCGGTTGGCGAACACGAACACCAGCAGGCCAAGCGAGACGATGCCCCCCACCATCAGGTGGGACTCGGGCCCCTCCATGTGCAACAGTCCGGGCAGCGTCTGCATGTGCTCCAGGCGGATGGTGAACATCTCGCCGCGCAGCACCTCGTCCAGGAAGACGCGGAAGATGCCGTTCATGGTCAGCAGGGCAGAATAGCCCAGGAACAGGAACACCACCACCGACTTGAGGTTGCCGCTGCCCAGCCGGACCAGGGTGCGCTGACCGCAGCCGGAGGCCAGCGTCATGCCGATGCCGAAGGTCACCCCGCCGACCAGCGCCGCCAGCCAGTAGAAGGTCTCCCGGGTGTAATAGGTCTTCGTGATGTCCAGGTCGCCGGTGTAGACCAGGATGCTGGTGCCCAGGGTGGCGATGGCGATGGCCAGCAGCCAGGCCCGCATGCGACCCCACTCCCCCATGTTGACGATGTCGGAAACCGCGCCCATGGTGCAGAAGCTGGTCTTGTTGGCCACGTAGCCGAAGATGAACGCGAGGATGAACCCGCCCCATGCCACCATTTGCGCGACGTCTTGGCCTGCTGCTGCGTCCATCAGGGGCTCCTCTTATGTCCGGACAAGATGCGGGATTGGCTGGGCATTATAGATCCTCGTGTCCTGAAGGCAATTCACCCGCTCCGCGCCGCATCGGCTCGATAACGGGTGACATCGGGGATGCCGGCGTCCTGGAAGCCCTGTCGTCGGAAGCGGCAGGAATCGCAGCGCCCGCAGGCGCGTCCAGCGGCATCCGCCTGGTAGCAGGACACGGTCAACGCATAGTCCACCCCCAGGCGCGTGCCCAGGCGAATGATGTCGGCCTTGCCCAGTTCGATCAGCGGCGCCTCGATCCGCGTCGGCCGGCCCTCCAGGGCGGCCCGGGTGGCCAGGTCGGCCACCCCCTGGAAGGCGCGGATGAACTCCGGCCGGCAATCGGGATAGCCGGAGTAGTCCACGACGTTGACGCCGATATAGACGCATTCGGCCTCCAGGACCTCGGCCCAGCCCAGGGCCAGGGCCAGCATGACGGTGTTGCGCGCCGGCACGTAGGTGACCGGCACCCCCTCGCCGAGGGTCTCCGGGACCGGTATGCGGCGATCAGTCAGGGCCGAGCCGCCGAACTGGTTCATGTCGATATGCACCACGCGGTGCTCCGCCGCCCCCAGATGCGTCGCCACGGCTCTGGCCGCGTCCAGTTCCGCAACGTGCCGCTGCCCGTAATCCAGGCTGAGGGCATGGCAGGCATGGCCGCGTTCGCGGGCCACGGCCAGCGCGGTGGCGGAATCCAGCCCGCCCGACAGCAGCACCACGGCCCGGCTCATCGGCCACGCGCCTCGCCCCACAGCAGCTTGTGCAGCTGCACCTGCAGGCGCACCGGCAGGCCGTCGCGCAGGATCCAGTCGGCGAGCAGGTTGGCGGGCAGGCCATCATGAACGGGGGAGAACAGCACTGGTGCCCGCTCCGCCAGGCGATACCGGTCCAGCACGTCCCGCGCCCAGCGGTAATCGGCCTCGTCGGCCAGCACGAACTTGACCTCGTCGCGCGGCGTCAGGCAGTCCAGATTCGACCAGAGGTTGCGCTCGGCCTGTGACCGAGGTCGCAGAGACGCGCCAGCAGGTCCGGGCAGTCCTTCTGCGCCAGCGGCTCGCCGCCGGTGACCGTGACATGGCGGGTGGGAAAGCCCGCGACACGCGCCAGGATCTCCTCCAGGTCGATCCATGTACCGCCCTGGAAGGCATAGGCCGTGTCGCAGTAGGCGCAGCGCAGCGGGCATCCGGTCAGGCGGACGAAGACGGTGGGTAGGCCCACCCGGCTCGCCTCGCCCTGCAGGGAATGGAAGATCTCCGTGACGCGCAGGCGCGTCGGCGCCACCGTCACTTGAGCGTTGCCAGCAGCTTGCGGGCGTTTTCCGCCGCTCGCGAGGCAGGATGCTTGGCGATGACCTGTTCGAGCAGATCCTGGGCCGACGCCAGATCGCCCAGTTGGACTTGGGCGCGCGCCAGGCTGACCATGGTGTCCGGCACCTTGCCGCTGGCGGGGTAGTCGGCCAGCAGCTTCTGGTAGGCCTGCACCGCGGCGGCATAGTCCCCCAGCGTGGCATGAGCGAGGCCCAACCAGTAGTAGGCATTGCTCGCCAGACCGGCGTCCGGATGATTCCTGAGGAAGTCCTGGAAGGCGCCCACGGCCGTCCTGTAGTCACCGGCCCGAAAATGCCCGAGCGCGGCCTCGTAGGCGCGATTCTCCGCCTGAGGATCCGCGGGGCTGGCCTGCAGGGTCGTGGCGGGCTGCAGACGGACGGCATCCTTGGGCGGCGGCGCCACGCTCCGGGCGGCAGCCTCCTTCAGGCGCGCATCCAGGTCCGCGTACAGTTCCTTCTGGCGCCGGTCGCTCTGGGCAAGGCCATGCGCCTGCTCATCCTGGGTGCCGCGCAACCGCGCCACCTCGGCCTTGAGCTGGTTGATCTCGTTGAGCAGGTTGAGCAGCCCCTGGTTGTTCAGCATGCCTTCCAGACGCGTCAACCTGTCCTCAACGGCGCGGAGGTCCTGCCGGATCTCGTTCTGGCGCAGGGCAACCTCGTCCAGGGACGCGGCCTGAATCGGCGCCGCACCGGCCATGAGCATCAGGGGGGCCCACCCCCAGGCGAGCGCGCGCTTCATTCGCCTTGGTAATGGATTTCGGCGCGACGATTCATCTTCCAGGCGGACTCGTCATGTCCCTCGACGGCCGGTTTCTCCTCGCCCAGGCTGACCGCCTCGATCTGCTCGTCCGGCACCCCCAGCAGGGTCATCGCCTGCCTGACGCTCTCGGAACGACGTTGTCCCAGGGCCAGGTTGTACTCCCGGCTGCCCCGCTCGTCGGCATGCCCCTGCAGGATCACCTTGAATTCCTTGTTGGCCTTCAGGTAGCCGGCGTGCGTTTCGATGAGCGGCTGGTATTCGCCGGCGATCACCGCGCTGTCGAACTCGAAATGGATGACCCGCTTGGCCAGGGGGCCGGCGGGGTCCTTGTGCGCGCCTGGCGTCAGCACGGCGGCCCCACCCTGGCCCGGTCCGGCGGCGCCCACCGCGATGTTGCTGGCCTCGGCTCCCGCCGCCGGCAACGCCCGCGTTTCCACCACCGATGCCGGCGTGCCACTGGCCCCGGTCGCGCCGGCGGCGCCCGCCGCGGCGCCGGGCTGGATTCCCGTCGTCGCCGGGGCCTGGCCGGCGTCGACCACGGTGGTAGCGGTGCCGATACGCGCCTGCCCTTCCCGATCCTCGATCGGGACGTCCTTGGGCAGCTCCGAACATGCGGCCAGCGCCAGACCGGCCAGCAACGCGATACTCAACTTTCGTCTTATCATCAACTCACTCCTGGACTCTTCGGTTGTGATCATGCAAATCCGCGCGGATCAGGGCGCCCAGACGGGTTCCCGCAAGTCGCCATGCTGGGACAGGCGCTGTCGCACCCTGCCGTCCACGCTCACGGTTGCCAGCACGCCGCGACCGTTGACCAGGGTGGCGTACAGGATGCTCTTGCCATTGGGCGCGAAACTGGGCGATTCATCAAAGGCGGTGTCGGTCAGCACCTGGGTCTGCCGCGTCGCCAGATCCATCACCGCCACCTGGAAGCGCCCGTCGCGCCGGTGGATATAGGCCATCGACTTGCCGTCCGGAGAGATCGCCGGGGACACATTGTAACCCCCTTCATAGGTGATCCGTTGCGCCTCCCCGCCACCAGCCGGCATGCGATAGATCTGCGGCGACCCCCCCCGGTCGGAGGTGAAATACAGCCACCGGCCGTCGGGACTGAACACCGGCTCCGTGTCCAGACCATCGCTGCGGGCGATGCGCTGGGGCTCGCCGCCATCGGCGCCCATCAGGTAGATCTGGGAAATCGCGTCCTTGGACAGGGTAACGGCCAGCCGGGCGCCGTCCGGCGACCAGGCCGGCGCCGAATTGGAGCCGCGGAAATTGGCGAACACCTGTCGCGAGCCGTCCGACAGGCGTTGCACGTAGACGATGGGCTTCTTGCGCTCGAAGGATACATAGGCCAGCCGGGTGCCGTCCGGCGACCACGCCGGGGAGATGATCGGCTCGGGGGAGCGGACCACGGTGAATGCGTTCTGGCTGTCGGCGTCGGCCACCTGCAGTTCGTACCAGCCGTCCCGCTTGTGGATGTAGGCCATGCGTCCGCTGTAGTTGCCGGGTTCGCCCAACAGCTTCTCATGGACCAGATCGGCGATGCGGTGCCCCGCGGAGCGCAGCGCCGAGGCGGGCACCGTCAGGCTCATCCCGAGCAGCTGGCCCTGACGCACCACGTCGAACAGCCAGAAGCGCACGTCCACCCGGCCCTCGACCTCGGCCCCCACCTGCCCGATCAGCAGGGCATCGGCGCCGCGGCTCCGCCAGGGCGGAAAGCGCACCTCCGCCGGGCCGGTCGGGAGGGGCAGCAGGTTATCGGTGTCGACGATGCGGAAGTAGCCGCTGCGAGCCAGATCGTCCAGCACCACCCGGCCCGGATCGACCGCCGTGCCAGCGGGCCGGGCAAAGGGGACGATGGCGATGGGCACGCGGTTGGCCACCCCGCCGACGATCTCGATGGTCATCGCCGCCCGGGCGGGATGGCCGGCGAGCAGGACCGGCAGGGCGGCCAGCAGCAGGCCAAGGCGGAGCAGCGCGTTCATGGCGGAGGTCATCTTGTGCATGCGGGTTATTCTATCAATCATCGCGGCGGGCACGGCGGCGCCTCAGGGCCCCGCCGCGCCTTCCTCGCGCGGCCGGAACTTGAGGACCAGGGCGTCGCGAAACGCGGCCGCCGCCTCTCGATCGGGTGGCAGGGGCAGGGGCGAGGCCTTCAGGATGGCTCGCTCCACCTCCAGATCGTAGGCGGGCTGGCCGCTGGATTGCAGCAGGGTGACGCGCAGCACCTCGCCGTCCGGCAGCAACTGGACCTGGAAGACCGCCTCCGGGTTCCCGGTCAGCTTGACCGGCAGCCTGAGGTGGCCGCGGATCTTGCCGCGGATGCGGTCCTGGTATTCGCTGATCTGCCGCGCCCGCGCGACGGCGCGGGCGTCGGCCGCCCGCTGCGCGCGCATTCTGCCGCTCTCGGCGGCAAGCTCCTCGCGCATCTGCCGCGCCATGTCCTCCTCCAGTTCGCGACGCGCCTGCTCGCGGGCAACGCGGCGCGCCTCCTCGGCGCGGCGCTGTTCCTCCTCCCGCTGCCGGGCGAGCGCCTGCCGCTCCGCCTCCTGCCGCTGCGCCTCCTGCCGCTGCGCCTCCTCGGCGGCCTTGCGCGCCTCCGCCTCCTGCCTCGCCTGCTCGCGCGCCTCCTCCCGACGGCGCTCGGCCTCCTCCCTGGCCTTCAGGGCGATGTCCGGCGGAGGCGCGGGCCGGGGCTCGGCGACCGGCGCGGGGGGCGGCGGAGGCGGGACCGGCTCCGGCGGCGCCTCCGGCGCCTCGACGGGCTCGGGTTCCAGCAAGGGCGGCGGCAGCGGCAGGGCGGGCAGTTCCGTCCACAGATCCGCGTAGACCGGCGATTGCGGCAGGCTCTGCCAGGACACGCTGAACACCAGGGCGAGGAAGAACAGCCCGTGCATCAGGATGGCCAGCGCGCCCGCGCCGAGCCGCTGTTGGCCGGAGGGGTGGATCACGGCGTCGCGGGCTTGACCAGCAGCCCGACCCTGGGCGCCCCCGCCTGCTGCAGCGCGTCCATGACCCGCATGACCGCCTCGTAGCGCACGTCCTTGTCCGCCGAGATGACCACCGGCTGATCCGGCCGCTCGCGCAGGCGGGCCCGCACGGCGTCGATCAGGCGATCGGCGGACACGGTCTGCTCGTCCCCCGACGCGCCGCGGTCGCGCAACAGGAGCTCGCCGTCCGCGCGCAGCATCACCTCCAGGGGGGCCACCGGCGGCGTGCTGCTCTTGCCGACGCTGGGCAGTTCCACCTGACCGGGACTGATGAACGGCGCGGTGACCATGAAGATGATCAGCAGCACCAGCATCACGTCGATGTAGGGCACGACGTTGATCTGGGCGATGGACTTGCGGGGGCGGCGGCCGCTCATCGGCTTGCGGGCCTCAGCTGCGCATGGCCTGGCGCTGCAGGAAGATGGAGTACTCCTCCATGAACACGTCCAGGCGGTTGGCCAGGCGGTCGATGTCGTGCGAGAAGCGGTTGTAGGCGATCACCGCCGGGATAGCCGCGAACAGGCCGATGGCCGTGGCGATCAGCGCCTCGGCGATGCCCGGCGCGACGTGCGCCAGGGTGGCCTGGGCGACGTTGGACAGGCCGCGGAAGGCGTTCATGATCCCCCACACCGTGCCGAACAGGCCGATGTAGGGCGACACCGAGCCCACCGTGGCGAGGAAGGGCAGCGAGGTCTCCAGGGCGTCCAGCTCCCTCTGGTAGGCCGCGCGCATGGTGCGCCGCGTGCTGTCCATGACGTTGTTGGGGTTGGCGCCCGGCTGGCTGATAAGGTTGGCGTAGGCCATGTAGCCGAGGCGGAAGATCTCCTCGATGCCCGATTTGTCCTTCTGTTCGCTGATCTTCTTGAACAGGGAGTGGGTGTCGTTGGTATCCCAGAACTCCTGCTCGAAGGACTCGGTGCGGCGATGCTCCCGGCGCAGGACGTAGAACTTGACGAAGATCATCCACCAGGAGGCGACGGAGGCCAGGATCAGCAGGATCAGCACCACCTTTACCACCCAGCTCGCGGACATCACCAGGGTGAGCAGGGACAGGTCTTGATCGAGGGACAGGTTCATTGGCGAGTTCCGGGCGCGAGGCGGTGCATGACGTGAGGGGGGATTTTAGCCGGCCGGAAGGCATTCCGATCCACGCAGGCGACGCGGACCCGGGCGGCGAGCAGGCATTGCTCGCCACGCCGCACCTCCTGGGCCATGACCAGGCTGGCCCGACCCAGCTCCTCGACCCGGCAATGCACCGCCAGCAGGTCGTCGAAACGGGCCGGGCGCAGGTAGTCGGCGTTGACCTGGCGCACCACGAACACCACGTTGTCGC
>JALOTG010000266.1 GCA_025458005.1 Thiobacillaceae bacterium | reverse complement strand
CGGCTGGGGTACTTGGCTTATGGGAAGTAGGCATCGCGGGGTTACGTCCGTTGTTGCAGCGCCGCAACCCGAACCTTCGGCCGTCGCACGAGGGCGCTCTCCGGCGGCTTCACGCCCGCGATTCCTTGCCCAAGTATAAACCATGCCCACCTACCCACCCTTCTCTATTGAGGTCCAGGACGCCGCGGTACGCACCGCCCTGACGGGCCTGCTGCGGCGGCTTGGCAACCTGACCCCGGCCATGCAGGACATCGGCCGGGCCCTGGCCAACATCGCCGAGGACGCCTTCCAGTCCGAGACCGATCCCTGGGGCAACCCCTGGGACGAGCTGACCGCCGCCTACGTGGCACGGCCGCGGGACAAGGGCGGCCGCGGCGGGGATGCCCACCCCATTCTCCAGCGCGACGGGGGCCTGGCCGCGAGCCTGTCCCACGGTGGCGACCGCACCTCGGCCTGGGCCGCGCTGGGCAAGGTCTACGGCGCCGCGGTCACCCTGGGCTATCCCGAGGGCGGTATCCCTGAGCGCCTGGTGCTGCCGATGCGCGCGAGCGGGGAGCTGGCCCCCGTGGCTCGCGATGAGGTCCTGGAGACGGTGGCGGACTACCTGATGGGGCGGCCCTAGCTGCAACCGTGTTGCGCAACGGTTGCGCAACTCCAGGAAGGCCCCTGTTGGGTTTCGGTCTGGGGTCAGGGGCCCGGCGCAGGGGCCGGGCGTAACGGGCCCGCCAGGCGGTCCTGGTTTGGGGTAGACTGACCGGGCCCAGGGGTCTCGATCCACACGGTGATCCGCGTCACCGCGCGGGCCCTCGGGCCATCCGGCACAGTGCCTCCCCATGGGCACATCCTCTCAGACTCCGATCCAGATCTTCCGCCGTGGCCGCCAGGTTGCCAGCGACGGCACCGCGCGCGAGTTCACCGACGCCGATCTGGCGGCGACAGCGGCCGGGTATGACCCGGGCTTGCACCAGGCCCCCATCGTGGTCGGCCATCCAACCACCGATGCGCCGGCCTATGGCTGGGTGGCCGGGCTCGCGTACAGCCAGCCAGAGGGCATCCTCGATGCCACCCCAGATCAGGTCGATGCGCAATTTGCTGACCTGGTCCGCGAGGGTCGGCTCAAGTACGTCTCGGCGTCGTTCTGGACGCCGGCCGCGCCGACAAATCCAAAGCCGGGCATCTTCTACCTGCGTCATGTCGGCTTTCTCGGCGCCCAACCGCCGAGCGTCAAAGGCTTGCGCCCAGCGGAATTTAGCGACGCCGATCCGGCCGACACCCTAACCCTGACCTTTGTCGAGCACGACCCCACTGAGGACCCATCCATGTCCGAGACCGTTGCCGAGATCGCCGCCCGCGAGGCGGAACTGGACAAGCGCGCCCAAGAGCTTGCCACCCGCGAGCAGGCCGTCCATGAGCGCGAGGCCGCTGCTGCCGCCCAGGCCGCCGCCATCCACCACACCGAATGCGCGGCCTTCTGCGAGGGCCTGGTGGCCCAGGGACGCCTCCTGCCCCTGGACAAGGCCCCGCTCGCCACCCTGTTGGCCAGCCTGCCGACCCAGCCCGAGGCCGCGTCCTTGGACTATGCGGAAGCCCCCGGGCCTGCCGGCACCGGCGACTCTCAGGCCCGCACCCCGGCAGAGTACCTGCGCGCCTTGCTTGCCCGCCTGCCGGTGCAGGTGGACTACTCCGAGCGGTCGGCACCGGGTGCCGGGACGCTGGACCACGCGGACCCCGCCGCCGCGGCCAAGGCCCAGTGGGAGCGCGACCCCAAGCTGCGCGCCGAGTTTTCCAGCGCAGAGACCTATGTCGCCTTCGCCAAGGCCCAGGCCGCTGGCCGCGTGTCCTTTTCCAATCGCCTGACCACCGAGGACTGATCGCATGACCACCCTGGCAGCCGACGCCGCCCAGACCATTGAGCTGGGCGACTACAACGACCTCCCCGTCATTGCGACGGACATCATCTATGCGGGAGCCGCCGTCGGCGACCTCGCCGGCTACGCCCGCCCCCTGGTGGCAGGCGACCGCTTCCTTGGCTTTGCCGAGTCTGCGGCCGACAACGCCACCGGCGCGGCCGGCGCGGTCAGGGTCCGCGTCCGCACCCGCGGCGCCCGCCAACTGGCCGTCTCGGGCCTCGTCATCACGGACCAAAACCTCCCGGTCTACGCATCCGACGACGCCACCTTCTCCTTGTCCCCGGTGGGCGGCACCTTCGTCGGCTACGTCAAGCGCTACGTCTCCGCCGGGGTCGGCGTGGTGGAGTTCGATGTCCGCTGGCCTGACCCCTGGGCCGGCTACACCGCCGAGGCCGTGAGCGACAACAAGACCCTGGACGAGCAGGACACCGCCAAGCTGTTCTGGGTCGACACCGACGCCAAGACGGTGACCCTTCCCGCCGTGGCGGCGATGTCCTTTGTCGTCATGAACGGCGGCGCTGACGGTACCGTGCTGGTGACGGTCGCACCCAACAGCGCCGACGGCATCGCCTACAAGGATGCCGCATCGACCGACAACAAGGCCATCTTGAATACCAAGGCTACCGCCAAGCGCGGCGATTACATCGTCTGCGAGTATGGCGATGCCGACGGCTGGCAGGTCACCCGCGCCCGCGGCACCTGGGCCAAGCAGGCTTAATCCCCCGACCACACCGGAGCTAACACATGGGTACCGAGTTGCTTTCTCAACGCGAAGTGGTCGGCATGTTCTATGCGGCCATCGCACAGGGGGCGCACCCCTGGGCCGACCGCCTGGCCTGGCGCAACGCCCAGGCCGACCGCCTCCCTGGCGAGAACGAGCTATACGCCTGGCTCGGCCAGGCCCCGACCCCTCGCGAGATGATCGGCGGCCGTCAGCCGGTCACCCTCAGCCAGAACGCCTACCAGATCGCCAACAAGCGCTGGGAGTCCTCGATCACCGTCCCCCTGCTGCACTGGCGCAAGGACAAGACCGGCCAGATCCAGGTGCGCGTGCAGGAGCTGGCCCGCCGCTATGGGGTCCACAAGGCCCGCCTGATCAGCACCCTCAAGCTGGCCGGGCACAACACCCTGTGCTACGACGGTCAGTATTTCTACGATACCGACCACCCTGAGTCCGGCACCTCGCAGAGCAACCTGCTCAGCGCCGACATCAGCGCCTATCCCTGCACCCATCACGGCACCACCACAGCGCCGACCCCCTGCGAGATGGCCCACGCCATCATGGCCGCTATCGCCGCGATGCTGGGGTACAAGGACGACCGCGGCGAACCGATGCAGGAGGAGGCCAGCGAGTTCCTCGTCATGGTCCCCGCCACCCTGTGGCTGGCCGCCATCACCGCCGTCGGCGCCAAGGTCCTGGACAGCGGCGACGACAACGTGGTGGCCATCGGCGCCATGAATGGGCTGCGTATCTCGGTCGCGATGAATGCCCGCCTGACCTGGAC
>JALOTG010000265.1 GCA_025458005.1 Thiobacillaceae bacterium | reverse complement strand
GCGGTCGAGCTGGTTGGGGTCGTAGGCGAAGTCGTCGTCGAGTTCTTCCCAGCGGGTCTTGCGGGTGTCGCGTTCCTGCTTTTCCACGTAGTAGCCGGCTTCGACCTTGGAGCCGCCCTCGGTGATGGCGGTCTTGATGCGGTAGACGTCGTAGTTGACGTTGACGCCGTCGGCCACGGCCATTTCGTGGTTGTATTCCATCACCAGGTTCTGCTTGAAGAAGCCGAAGGTCTGCTTGCCGGGCGTGGCGGTGAGGCCGACCAGGTAGGCGTCGAAATATTCCAGCACCTGCGCCCACAGGTTGTAGATGGAGCGGTGGGCCTCGTCGGTGACGATGATGTCGAACATCTCAATCGGGATATTCGGGTTGTATTCGATGGGCTCGGGTTCCTTGAATAGCTTGCCGAGCTGGTCGACGGATTCTTCTTCCAGGTCGGCCGGCAGGTCGCGGCCCTTGAGCATGGAGTACATGCGCTGGAGGGTGCAGATGCAGACGCGGGCGGTGGTGTCGATGCTGTTTCCAGTTAGCCGCTGGACGATGAATTCTTGATCGAACGTCCAGTTGTTGTAGGGCGAGACGTATTGCTGGAATTCCTTGAGGGTCTGGTCGGCGAGGTTGCCGCGGTCGACCAGGAACAGGATGCGCCGCGCGCCGGCGAACTTGATCAGGCGGTAGATGAAGGAAATCGAGGTGAAGGTCTTGCCCGAGCCAGTGGCCATCTGGATCAGGGCGCGCGGGCGGTTTTCCTTCAGGGATTGCTCCAGGTTGTTGATTGCGGTGATCTGCGCGGGCCAGAGGCCTTCTTCCTTGAGCGGCGGCATGGCTTGCAGGCGGGCGAGGAAGGTGGCCGAAGGTTGGGCAGCCTTCCCGCCATCAATGTCGACGACGTTGCTGAAGGCCAGCCAGTCCGCCAGCAGCTCGGGCTGGTGAAAGGCAAACACCGAACGGGAACGCGGCTGCGGGTCGAGGCCATTGGTGAAGCGGGTTTCGACGCCGGTGGACTGATACGCAAACGGCAGCGTGCTACCCCAGCGCGGCAGCCCAGCCGGCAGGCCCTGGGTGTACTTGTCGGACTGGGTTTCGACGCCGGTGAGGGTGACGCCCTCCTTCTTGGCCTCGATCACCCCGGCGGCCTTGCCGTCCACATAGAGCAGGTAGTCGGCGAAGCCGTAGCCGGGCAAGGGAAATTCGCGGATGGCCACGCCACGGGCGGCATGGATGTTGGCGGCAGCGGCGTCGCAGACGTGCCAACCCGCTGATGTCAGCAGCTTGTCGATGGTCTCGCGGGCGAGTGCCTCTGGGCTCATGCTTTGTGTGGGTCTCCTGGCCGAATCGTAGCACCGGGACGCGGGCCCCCGGCAAATGTCCGGGGCAGGCCTTTTTCCCCGCATAGGCGGAAAATGGTGCCTTTCATCCGCGACCGAGACCATGACCGACCCCACCCCCCGCCTGCGCCTGGGCATCCCCAAGGGCAGCCTGCAGGACACCACCCAGAAGCTGTTCGTGAAGGCCGGCTACGACCTGCGCATCTCCGGCCGCTCGTATTACCCGGACATCGACGACACGGAGATCGAGTGCATCCTGATCCGCCCGCAGGAGATGGCGCGCTATGTGGCCGAGGGCATCCTGGACTGCGCCATCACCGGGCTGGACTGGATCCTGGAGACCGGCGCGGACGTGGCGGAGCTGGCGGACCTGAAGGCGCCCTGGCCGAACTACGGGGTGGTGCGCTGGGTGATGGCGTCGCGCGAGGATTCGCCCTTCCACACGGTGGCCGACCTGGAGGGCCGCCAGATCGCCACCGAGGCGGTCGGCATGACGCGCCACTTCCTGGCGCAACACGGGGTGAACGCGCGGGTGGAGTTCTCCTGGGGGGCCACCGAGGTGAAGCCGCCCATCCTGGCCGACGCCATCGTCGACGTGTCGGAGACCGGGGCCAGCCTACGCGCCAACCAGTTGAAGGTGATGCACGTGGTGCTGGAGAGCACGCCGCGCTTCATCGCCAACCACGAGTCGCTGCGCGACACCTGGAAGCGGGCCAAGATCGAGCGGCTGCTGATGCTGCTGAAGGGCGCCATCGCGGCGGCCACCCGGGTGCTGCTGGCGATGAACGCGCCGCGCGACCGGCTGGCGGCCATCACCGCCCTGCTGCCGGCGCCGGCGACGCCCACCGTGTCCACCCTGGCCGACCCGGAGTGGGTGGACCTCTCGACGGTGGTGGACGAGAAGGCGGTGCGCGAGCTGATCCCCCGCCTGCACGAGGCCGGCGCGCGCAGCATCATCGAGCTGCCGATCAACAAGATCATCGCGTAGGGACGACGGGGCCCATTCAGGACGGCTGATGGAGAGACATCACCGCTCCACTGGGCCGAAAGCGACTAGCCGAACAACTTTTCCAGCAGGGCTTCGCGGGTCATGCGCTGATGGGAAGCCACGTCCGCCACGATGGCCGCAAGGGTGCCCATTTCAGCGGCTTGTGGGCCGGTATGGTGATGTGATGCTGTTCGGGGACATCCGTGCTCAACCGGATGTGGCTGCCGGTCTGCCGCGTGACCTGATATCCGAAACGCCCAGTGCCTTGGCCAGTTCGTAGCCGGACAGGTCACGGCGAAGCTTCATGCGGCGATCAGTTCGTCACGCACGAAGTGCAGCCGGATGAGCTTGGGAGCCTGACCTTCCTCGAAGTGGCAGCGAACCGCATCCCGGACCAGATCGCGCAATTCGGCCTCGCTTTCCGCCTGGGTCACGATGGATTCCCCCACGGCCTTGGCGACATACCCCCCCTCGGGATCTTGCTCCACAACAAAGATGATCTCGCTCATGGTGGCACCTGATCCGATGGTCTCTGAGTCAGCGTAACGGGTTGCCCGGACGGCGGCAACCAGGGCACCTCTTGGAGTGAACTCAGGCGACCCCTGCCGGCCCGTCGCCACCCCGCCCCCGAAACACGCCGCGCACGAAGCGCCACAGCCGGATCAGCAGCCAGACGGCCAGCAGCATGAACACCGCCAGCCCGCCCAGGAACCAGAGCGGGTGGTGGAACAGGGTCCACAGGCCGGCGGCCGTCAGGGCGTCCTCGCCCAGGGAGGCAGAGACGTTGCTGACCGGCTCGGGCGAGGTGTTGATGGCGGCGCGAGCGCCGGCCTTGGCGAGGTGGGTGCCGGCGGCCAGGCCGCCGCCGAGCTGGGCCATGGCGATCTCCGCCGCCGCGCCGTGGTCGGCCATGACGGCGGCGGCCAGCGCCGCGCCGGCCGGGATGCGGATGAAGGTGTGCACCGAGTCCCACAGCGAGTCGACATAGGGCACCTTGTCGGCGAAGAACTCGGCCAGCAGCAGCAGGGCGGACAGCACCAGCACCAGCGGATGGGCGAGCACGTCCAGGCCGCCCGGCAACTGCGCACCGGCGAAGCGCGCCAGCGC
>JALOTG010000097.1 GCA_025458005.1 Thiobacillaceae bacterium | reverse complement strand
CCGAAGATCTCCGGGAAGCCGGCCGGGCAGACGTTGTCCACCAGGGCGGCGTAGTGGTTGTCGCGCGTCATCAGCTTGCGGCCCGGCTTGAACTCCATCAGCCAGGCAAACAGGTGGGACTGCCCCTCGCTCAGGGGGATGATGCGCGGCTTCAGGCCGACCGCCTGGCCGGTCCGGCGCACCAGCTCCTCCAGGGTGTAGACGGTCGGACCGCACAGGTTGTAGGCCTGGCCGTGGGTGCGCGGATCGTCCAGGCTGTCGGCGAAGGCGCGCGCCACGTCGCCCACGTAGACCGGCTGGAAGCGGGCGCGGGCGTCGGCCAGGGGCACCACCGGGGCCAGCCCGAGCAGGTCGGCGAACAGGTTGAGGAAGCTGTCGCCGGGGCCGAAGATGACCGAGGGCCGGAACACCGTGACGGCCAGGCCGGACTGGCGGGCAATCTCCATCATCCGCGCCTCGCCGCGCGCCTTGGTCTGCTGGTAGACGCTGCGCGAGGCGGTGTCGGCGCCCAGGGCGCTCATGTGCAGCAGGCGCCCCACACCCGCCGCGCGGCAGGCCTCGGCCACCTTGCGCGGCAGGTCCACGTGCGCGCGCTCGAAGTCGGCGGGGCTGCCGTGCAGGATGCCCACCAGGTTGACCACCGCGTCCATGCCGCGCACCAGCCCGGCGAGGGCGGCGGGGTCGTGGATGTCCGTCTCCACCACCTCGACGGTGGGCAGCACGGCCAGGTCGATGATGCGCTGGCGGCGCCGGGCGGGGATGCGCAGCCTGAGGCCCCGCGAGGCGAGGAGGCTGGCGAGGTGGTGGCCGACGAAGCCGCCGCCGCCGATGATGCAGATCCGTTCGTGTTTCATGGTCAGGCTGATTCCGGAGGGTTGTGCCAGTGTGGATTCTACCGCCTGGCGGACCCGTCAGCCGCCGGCCGCCTCGCCGGCCACGCTCGTCGCAACGCCTTCGCCGGCGACGCTGGCCTGCTGGCGGGGCGGGACGACGCCGAGCCGGTCCTTCAGGGCGGTCTGCTGCAGGCCCAGCCGATGGCTGTAGTACATGGCGTTGGCCATCACCTTCTTGACGTATTCCCGCGTCTCGGCGAAGGGGATGCTCTCCACGTAGACGGCGCCCTCCAGGGGCACCGGCGCCTGCCAGCGGCGCGCCCGCCCGGGGCCGGCGTTGTAGCCGGCGGTGGCCAGCACCGGCGAGCCCTGCAGGTCATCCAGGATGCGGCGCAGGTAGAAGGTGCCGAAGCGGATGTTGGTCTCCGGCTGCTGGACCTCGGTGTAGGCCTTGCCCTTGAGGCCCATCTGCCGGGCGATCCACCGGGCCGTGTCGGGCATGATCTGCATCAGGCCCTGGGCCCCGACCCGGGAGCGGGCGTGGGCAACGAAGCGGGACTCCTGGCGCATGAGGCCGTACACCCAGGCCTCGTCCAGCCCGTTGTCTCGTGCCCGCGCCTGGGCCAGGTCGCGGTAGGGCGTCAGGTAGCGCAGGTCGAAGTCGTGCAGCTCGCGGGTGCGCTCGGCGGTGATGATGGCGCGGTCGTACCACTGCGCCCGGCGGGCGATCTCGGCGGCCGCCAGCAGGGTCGGGTCGTCCTGGCCGCGCAGGGCCCAGTCCCATTCCGCCACCGCGTCGGCCACCAGGCCCATGTCGCGCAGCAGCAGGGCGCGCCGGATGCCGGGGAGTTGCTCCACCCGGCGCACGTCCTCCTCGCCGGCGCGCTGCTCGGACGGCCTCGCCTCCAGGCGCACCGGCAGCTCCTCGTCCGCCAGCAGGCCGTAGTAATGGATCTCCCGGGACAGGCGGGCGAAGATCTGGTTGGCGGCGAACGGCGCGTTGAGGGCCTTGTAGGCGCGCCCCATCCAGTAGCGCCAGACCGCCTCGTTGCGCATCGGCTCCGGCATGGCGAGGATGGTCTGCAGCAGATCCCGCCACTGCCCGGTGCGCAGGCTGGCGCGCGCCTTCCACAGCAGCTGCGTTTCGCCCAGCTGCAGGCCCGCCCGCTGGTACCAGACCAGGGCCCGGTCGTCATGGCGGCGGGCCGCCTGAGTGGCGATCAGGGCCCAGCCGTGGCGCTGCTCGCCGACCGCGTAGCGCTCCTGATGGGTCTCCCACAGTCGCGCCGCGGCCTCGGGGTCGTCCCGGGCGACGCGGCCCAGGGCATACAGGGCCGCCTCGCGCTGGGCGCGCGCCTCGCCGCCCTCCCGCACCAGCTGCTCCGGCTCCTTCTGGGCGCGCTGCAGGGCCCCCGGGGCCATGCGTTCCGCCTCGGGCAGGGCGGCGTCCAGCACCTCGGCCAGGCGCAGGTTATTCGCGTCCAGGGCCAGGCGCAGGCGGGCATAGCGATCTTCCGGCGCGAGCAGGCCGTGCTCGAACAGCTGGTCGAAGAGGACCTCGCAGCTGCTCGGCTGATCCGCCGCGTCGCGATAGAGGGCCAGCATGGCCGCCGGCGCGAGTGGTTCGCCGCGGGCCAGGGCGGCCTGATGGGCGTAGCAGCGAATCTCCGCGTCCGGCCGGGCGAGTCCCGCCGACCATGACTGGAAGCTTGGCCAGTCGCCGGCGCGGGCGGCGGCGCGGGCCAGCTCGGCGCGGAAGTAGTCGGACAGGGGCGTGTCGGGATTCTGGGCGATGAACTGGGCGCGCGCCTCCGGGCCCCGGTTGCTGGCGCGCAGGCGCCAGTACTTCAGATAGGGCTGCAGGACATGCTCGGCCGGGATCTTGCGGGCGTGCTGCTCGAAACGCTCGTGGCGCCCCTTCTGGTAGGCCTCCCGGGCGGCGAGGAAGTCCTTCTCGACGGCCGCGACGGCGGGAAGGGCGATGCAGGCGAGGCACAACCACCAACAGCAGCGGCGTAGGAAAGACAAGGGCACCGGTCGGGACTTGCGGACAAAGCCCAACTCTAATGCAAGCCCGCCCCCCTTCCAAGGGGCGGGTCA
This sequence comes from Thiobacillaceae bacterium, assembly GCA_025458005.1. GTDB lineage: Bacteria > Pseudomonadota > Gammaproteobacteria > Burkholderiales > Thiobacillaceae > JALOTG01. The sequence goes on along the minus strand of JALOTG010000097.1, from coordinate 7,515 downwards.
GGGGTTCATTCGGCCAGGCTCACCTGCACGTTGACCCGCACGCTGCGGCCGGGGTCGTAGGGCATGACGGCGGTGTAGTCGCGGCCCTGGTAGCGGTAGGTGACGTTGTAGCCGACCAGGCGGCGCTCCCACTGGTCCACGCTGCGGCAGCGCTGCTCGTAGCGCGGCTCGGCGTGGGCCCGCCCGGCGACGTGACGGTCGTTGTCGATGTTGTCGCCGACGATGGCGCCGGTGGCCGCGCCCACCGCGGTGGCGACGTATTTGCCGGTGCCCTTGCCGACCTGGTTGCCGACGATGCCGCCGACGATGCCGCCCAGCACGGCGCCGGCATAGGAGCGCCCGCTGGCGACGGGTTGGTAGCCGACCTGCTCGGTCCAGCACTCCTGACGGGGCTGGTTGACGTCCTCGTAGATCGGCGTGCTGGCCACCACCCAGGCCCGGTCGGGGAAGCTGTCGCGGTAGTCGCGCTTGTGCGCTGGCTTGGCCAGCGCCGCGCCGCTGGCGGCGAGGCCGGCCAGCAGGACAGCGAGGGTGATGCGCATGGCGAGGGGCTTCTTCATCCGGGTGTTCATCATCTGCTCCTGTGCGTTCACGTTTCAGTGTTCAGTGGTCGTATCCCTGTCCGCCGGGGCGTCTAGCGCCTGCCCGGCCGGTCGCGGGGGATGTCCGGCCGCTCCCGGGGGAGCTCGGGTCGGTCGCGAAAGACCTCCGGTCGATCGCGGGGAAGTTCGGGGCGGTCGCGAAAGACCTCCGGCCGGTCGGGCGGGAAGACGCGCCGCTCGTAGCCGCGCCCGAACCCCTCCATGGCCGGCCAGGGCTGGGCATCGCGGCGCTCCTGCCGCTGCCGCGTCCGGGCGTCGCGTTCATCGGCGGGCAGGTCGCGCCACGCATCCATGATCTCGCGCCGACGGCGCTCGCGCTCCTCGGGCGGCAGATCGCGCAGGCGATCGCGCAGATCCTGCTGCAGGGCGGCGCGGTCGTCGGCGGGCAGGCTGTCCCAGCGTTCCCGCTGCGCCCGGCGTTCGTCGGCACTCCACTGGGCGAGGCGGGTCGGGCTGTCGCCGCGGACCCAGCCCCCCCATCCGTCGTTGGCCGCGGCTTCCAGGGCGGTCAGCCCCAATGCCAGCCATAACAGCGTCCTGCCGATGCTCATTGCGATATCCTCCGTTCCACGCTTTGCATCCTAGGGGGCGGCGGTTTCCATGCCGTTTCCCCCTCCTGTAAATTTGTAACAGAGTGTTTCCGAGGACGCGGCATGGACGAGCCGATGCACATCCTGGTGGTGGACGACGACGCCGGCATTCGCGACCTGCTCGGCGAATACCTGGCGCAGCAGGGCTACCTCGTGGCCACGGCGCGCGACGGGCACGAGATGGACGAGCAGATCGCCCGCGCGCGGCCCGCCCTGGTGGTGATGGACCTCATGCTGCCCGGCGAGGACGGCCTGGCGCTGACCCGGCGGGTCAAGTCCGGCGCCGGCTGCCCGGTGATCATGCTGTCGGCGCGCGGCGAGGACATCGACCGCATCGTCGGCCTGGAGGTGGGCGCCGACGACTACCTGCCCAAGCCCTTCAACCCGCGCGAACTGCTTGCCCGCATCCGCGCCGTGCTGCGCCGCGGCGCCGCGCCCGCCGCGGATGCCGCGGCCGGCGAGGTGAGCCGCTTCGGCCCCTACGCCCTGGACCTGGCCGCCCAGACTCTGAACCGCGATGACGCGGAGATCCCGCTGACCCATGCGGAGTTCACCCTGCTGAAGATCTTCGTCGAGCACCCCAACCGGGCCCTGTCCCGCGACCAGATCATGGACTGGCTGAAGGGCTACGACCGCGACCCCTTCGACCGTTCCATCGACGTGCGCGTCACCCGCCTGCGGCGCAAGATCGAGGACGACCCGGCCAACCCGATCTACATCCGCACGGTGTGGGGACAGGGCTACCTGTTCTCGCCCAAGGGCAAGCCTGCTTGACGCCCCTGCCGCGTACCCTGTTCGGCCGCACCGCCGCCCTGCTCCTGGTGGCCTTCGCGGTGCTGCAGGGGACGGCCCTGCTGGTGGTCTGGCACAAGGTCATCGTGCCGCTGGCCGAGCGCAGCGCCGACAACCTGGCCGCGCGCATGGTGCTGGCGGCCCAGACCTGGGTGGAGCTGCCGCCGGCCACCCGGCCGGATTACGAACTGGAGCTGTCCCTGCGTCACGGCCTGGAGTTGGGGGCGGTGGCCAACCGCCTGCCGGAGGCCCTCGCCTCGGGCTATTTCGAACGGCTGGTGGCCGAGGCCCTGGCCGATCGCGCCGGCCATCCGGTGAGCCTGAAGCGCGGCCCGGACCCCGACTGGGCCTGGGCGGAGCTGCCGCTCGGCGGCCAGCTCCTCAGGATCGGCTTCCAGCGCGACCGCTACGCCCTCGCCGCGCCCTGGGAGGCGGTCGGGGCGTTGCTCGGCGGCGCCCTGGCGATCCTGTTGCTGGCCCTGCTGATGGTGCGGCGCACCGCCCTGCGCCTGCGCTCCCTGGGCGACTCGGCCCAGGCGGTGGGCCAGGGGCGGCTGCCCGAGCGGCTGCCGGAGACGGGGCCCGAGGAGATCCGCGACCTCACCAGCGCCTTCAACCGCATGGCCGCCGAGGTGCAGTCCCTGCTGGAGAACCGCACCACCCTGCTGGCCGGCATCTCCCACGACCTGAAGACGCCGCTCACCCGCCTGCGCCTGGCCCTGGCCATGCTGGAGGGGGTGGATCCGGCCCGCCAGAGGCGCATGGAGGCCGACGTCGCGGAGATGGAGCGGCTGATCGCCGACATGCTCGCCTTCGCCCGCGGCCTGCGTGCGGAACCCGCCGAGGCGCGCGACCTGGCCGCCCTGCTCGGCGAACTGGCGGACAAGACCGGCCAGATCGGCGCCGTGCGCTGGGCGGGCGGCCCGCCTTGTCCCTGGCCGGTGGCCGAGGCGGCCTTCCGGCGCATCATCGGCAACCTGCTGGAGAATGCCCTGCGCTACGGGGCGGGCGAGGCGGTGGACCTGGAATTGTCCTGCGCGGACAGGGAGGCACGGGTGGTCGTGCTGGACCGGGGACCGGGCATCCCCGTGGCGGAGCGGGAGGCGGTGTTCAGGCCCTTCCACCGGCTGGAGACCTCGCGCGGCCGGGACAGCGGCGGCAGCGGCCTGGGCCTGGCCATCGCCCGGCAGCTGGCCGACGCCCACGGCTGGCGCATCGAGCTGGCCGACCGGCCGGGCGGCGGGCTGGCCGCCACGCTGGTCATGCCCCGCGACGGAGCGACGTCGACCTGACCCCCCTGGCGGTCACTTGACGTGGTACCGGAACACCTGCACTTCCATCCAGTACAGCGTCCAGCTGCGGATGGACAGCCGCCGGGTGTGGGTCTCCAGGGACCGCCAGACGTGATCGGCCGCGCGGCGGACGCGGATGGTCAGGCTGGGGGTCAGGTTGAGCGTCATTTCGTTCTCCGGGGCGGTGTTTGCCCTCAACCCAGCAACTCGCGTGCCAGCCGCGCGCCGCGCGCGATATGACGCCAGGCCTGACATCCATACCAACGCGTCGCGTCGGAAGCGGGCCGAATGTCGGAAATGCGTGCAAGGCGTCGGCGTTTCGACAGCCCGCCTCGGCATGACCGGGGCGGCCCGGAAACGTTACAATTCGGCCTCCTTTGCCCAGCCGACAAGTCACATGCCCGCCTTCCAGGACATCATCATGAGCCTCCAGCGCTACTGGGGCGACCGCGGCTGCGTCCTCCTGCAGCCCTACGACATCGAAGTGGGCGCCGGGACCTTCCACACCGCCACCTTCCTGCGCGCCCTCGGGCCCGAGCCCTGGAACGCCGCCTACGTGCAGCCCTCGCGCCGGCCCAAGGACGGCCGCTACGGCGAGAACCCCAACCGCCTGCAGCACTACTACCAGTTCCAGGTGGCGCTGAAGCCGTCGCCGGCCGACATCCAGGACCTCTACCTGGACTCCCTGCGCGCGCTGGGCATCGACCCCTCGCGGCACGACATCCGCTTCGTCGAGGACGACTGGGAGTCGCCCACCCTGGGCGCCTGGGGCCTGGGCTGGGAAGTGTGGCTGAACGGCATGGAGGTGACCCAGTTCACCTACTTCCAGGAGGTGGGTGGCCTGAAATGCCGGCCGGTGCTGGGCGAGATCACCTACGGCCTGGAGCGCCTGGCCATGTACCTGCAGGGCGTCGAGAACGTCTACGACCTGGAGTACGCGCCCGGCGTGAAGTACGGCGACGTGTTCCACCAGAACGAGGTGGAGCAGTCGACCTACAACTTCGAGCATTCCAACGCCACCTGGCTGTTCCGCCAGTTCAACGACTACGAGGGCGAGGCCAACCGCCTGATGGACGCCGGGCTGGCCCTGCCGGCCTACGAGATGGTCATGAAGTGCTCGCACACCTTCAACCTGCTCGACGCCCGCGGCGCCATCTCGGTCACCGAGCGGGCCGCCTACATCGGCCGGGTGCGTGCCCTGGCGCGGCGGGTGGCGCAGGCCTACCACGCCTCGCGGGAGGCTCTCGGCTTCCCCATGCTGAAGCGGGAGGTGGCCCATGGTTGACACCGCCACCCTGCTCGTCGAGCTGCGCACCGAGGAACTGCCGCCCAAGTCCCTGCAGCGCCTCTCGGCGGCCTTCGCCGACGGCGTGCTGGAGGGCCTCAGGGCGGAGGGCTTCCTGACCGAGGCGAGCCTCGCCACCCCTTACGCCACGCCGCGCCGGCTGGCGGTGTCGATCACCGCCGTCCTCGGCCGCCAGCCGGACCGGGAGATCGAACGCAAGGGGCCGTCGCTGGCCGCCGGCCTGGACGCCGAGGGCCGGCCGACCAAGGCCCTGCAGGGCTTCGCCCGCGCCTGCGGCGTCGAGGTCGAGCAACTCGGCCGCGGCCACGACGGCAAGCAGGACTGCTTCGTGTTCCACAGCCGCAAGGCCGGCGAACCCCTGGCCGCCCACCTCGCCGCCGTCGTCCAGGCGGCCCTGAAGCGGCTGCCGATCCCCAAGCTCATGCGCTGGGGCGACGGCGAGGCCGAGTTCGTGCGCCCGGCCCACGGGCTGGTCTGCCTGCACGGCGGCGAGGTGGTCCCCGGCCGGGTCCTGGACCTCGACGCCGGCCGCGCCACCTGCGGCCACCGCTTCATGGGCGAGGGGGCGTTCGACATCCCCCACGCCGACGCCTACGCCGACACCCTGCGCGCCCGGGGCAGCGTGGAGCCGGACTTCGCCGCGCGCCGCGAGCGGATCCGCGCCGGCCTGACCGAGGCGGCCGGCGCCGAGCGGGCGCTGGTCTCCGACGCCCTGCTGGACGAGGTCACCGCCCTGGTGGAGCACCCCGTGGTGCTCAAGGGCGCCTTCGACGCCGCCTTCCTGGCCGTGCCGCAGGAGTGCCTGATCCTGTCCATGCAGAGCCACCAGAAGTACTTCCCCCTGCTCGACGCCGGCGGCCGCCTGCTGCCCCGCTTCCTGGTGGTGAGCAACCTGGCCGCGCCGGACCCGGAGGTCATCGTGCGCGGCAACGAGCGGGTGCTGCGCGCGCGCCTGTCGGACGCCAGGTTCTTCTACGACCAGGACCGCAAGACCCGCCTGGAGGACCGCGTCCCCCGGCTGGACGAGGTGGTCTACCACAACCGGCTGGGCAGCCAGGGCGAACGGGTGCGGCGCCTTGCCCGACTGGCCGCCGCCATCGCCCGCGAGCTCAACGCCGACGAGGCCCTGGCCGAACGCGCCGCGCGGCTGGCCAAGGCCGACCTGGTCACCGACATGGTGGGCGAATTCCCCGAGCTGCAGGGCACCATGGGCAAGTACTACGCCCTGCACGACGGCGAGGACGCGCGCGTCGCGGAGGCCATCGAGGCCCACTACCGGCCTAAATTCGCCGGCGACGAGCTGCCGGCGGGCAACATCGCCCTGGCGGTGGCCCTGGCCGACCGCCTGGACGCGCTGACCGGCATCTTCGGCATCGGCCTCACGCCCACCGGCGACAAGGATCCCTTCGCCCTGCGCCGCGCCGCCCTGGGCGTGCTGCGCATGCTCATGGAGCGCGGCCTGCCCCTCGACCTGGCCAAACTCCTGGAGCTGGCCCACGCCCAGTTCGACCGCGAGCAGCTCACCGACAGCACGCCGGTGGACGTGTTCCAGTTCATGCTCGAGCGGCTGCGCGTCTACCTGCGCGACCAGGGCCACGCCGCCGACGAGGTGGAAGCGGTGGTGGCGCAGCGGCCCAGCCGCGTCGACCGGGTGCCGGCGCGACTGGCGGCGGTGCGCGAGTTCCGCAAGCTGCCCGAGGCCGAGGCCCTGGCCGCCGCCAACAAGCGCATCCAGAACATCCTCAGGAAGGCCGAGACGGTCGGCGAGACCGTCGACGCCGATCTGCTGCGGGAGGACGCGGAACGCCACCTGCACCAGGTCCTGCTCGAGGTCACCCCCCGGGTGGAGACCTGCCTGGCCGGCCTGGACTACACGGCCGCCCTCACCGAGCTGGCCGGCACCCGGGCGGCGGTGGACCGCTTCTTCGACGAGGTGATGGTGATGGCCGAGGAGCCCCTGCTGCGCGCCAACCGCCTGGCCCTCCTCGGGCAGCTGGGGCGCACCATGAACTGCGTGGCGGACATCGCCCAGCTGTCGGGCTGACGCCTGGCGGCGTGGCCGGCTTCAGGCGCGCCGAAGAGGGGGCCGGCCGGTGGACCGTAGGGGGGTCGTAGTGGTGTGCCTGGAGCCGCGGCAGTGCTTTTCTCGGCCTCCCGAGCCGTTCCAAAGCCTGAAAAGGGACCTCCCGAACCGCGGCAGCGGTAACCAGACCCGCCGGCCGGGGCTGATCGGTTGTTGACTCAGTCCATCCCCTAGTAATAGGGGACATAGTAATAGTAATAGAATAGTAATAGGGGACAGACCACGGTTTCAGGCAAGCAACTCCCCCGATTCTGGCTCAGGCATCTTCTTGGGCCTGCCAGATACGCCTGGTATCACGCGCCGACCCAGAGCCATGGCGATGTCGGCCGCGAAGCGGGGATCGCCCAAGACGTAATTGCCGTTGGTTGCCTGACGGACCGCGTCCACGACACCCGGGTCGAGTTGATACCGGAACAGCTCGCGGTAGGCTGTTTGGCGTTGGCCAGTGTCAGCGCCCAAAGCCAGGTACAGCGCATGAGGACTGAGCAGAGTCTGCGGCTCTCCCTGCGCGTTGGCACGATAGCCCGACCAGCGGTACTCGGCCGGGTGCACGACCATGCCCGCCCGCACCGGGTTGAGTTCGATGTAGCGCATGCAGGACAACAGGTAGCTTTCCTCTTGGATCAGGCAGGATCGGTAGCGGCCCTCCCAGAGGGTGCCGCTGCGCTGATAGGTGCGGTTGACGTACTGGACATAGCGCTGTCCCAGCGCCTTCATCAACACCCCCGCGCCGTGGACATCCTCGGCGGTCAACAGCAGATGGACGTGATTGGTCATCAGCACATAGGTATGGACACGGCAACGCGCCTGGGTGGCATACTTCCCCAGCCAGTCCAGGTAGAAGCGATAG
>JALOTG010000096.1 GCA_025458005.1 Thiobacillaceae bacterium | reverse complement strand
TGTCTCATGCCCGGCGGCGCCCACCCGTGGATGGACCCGCTCACCGAGACCCGTCTCTGGCCGCACGCGCAGGCCGAGATCTACCGGACCTACGACCGCATTTTCGACTGTCGGCGGCACGGCTTCGCCAACCTGCAGAGCATGCACCTGAACCTGCCGTTCGCCGACGACGCCGAGTTCGCCCGGCTGCATGCCGCCGCGCGCCTGCTGCTGCCCATCCTGCCCGCCCTGGCGGCCAGCTCGCCGCTTGCCGGGGGCCGCCCGGCGGGGGCCCTGGACGGCCGCATGGCGGCCTACTGCGGGCATCAGGCTCGGCTGCCGGCGAGCATCGGCGGCGTGATCCCGGACACCGCCGCGAGCCGGACGCGCTACGAGGCCGAGGTGCTGGCACCCATCTACGCCGAGCTGGCGCCGCACGATCCGGACGGTGTGCTGCGCCACGAATGGCTCAACGCCCGCGGCGCCATCCCGCGCTTCGACCGCATGGCTCTGGAGATCCGGGTCATCGACGCCCAGGAGTGCCCGCGTGCCGACCTGGCCATCGCCGCGCTGACGGTCACCGTGCTGAAGTCCCTGTACGAGGAGCGCTGGGGCGACCTCGCCGCGCAGCGGGCGATCGGCACGGCGTCCCTGGAGCGGATCCTGCGGGCCTGCATCCGCGACGCGGACCGGGCGGTGATCGACGACGCGGCCTACCTGCAACTGCTCGACTATCCGGCGGCGCGCTGCCAGGCCGGCGCCCTCTGGGGCCATCTCGTCGACAGCGGCTTCCGCGTCATCCCGCAGCCCTGGCGCGAGCCGCTCAACATCCTGCGCGAGGAAGGCCCGCTCGCCCGGCGCATCCTGCGCGCCGTCGGCCCGGACTGCGAACGGCCGCGCGTCGAGGCGGTCTACCGCGCCCTGTGCGACTGCCTGGCGGAGGGCCACGTGTTCATGGGCCTGGACTGAGCATGGACCGTCCGATCGTCACCTGCGAGCACGGCGGCAACCGGGTGCCGCCCCCCTACCGGCCCTGGTTCTCCGGCCACGCGGCGCTGCTCGCGTCGCACCGCGGCCACGACGCCGGCGCCCTGGCCGTGGCGCGCGACCTGGCGCGGGCGCTGGGCGCGCCGCTGTTCCTGTCCACCGTGAGCCGGCTGGTGATCGACCTGAACCGCTCCATCGGCCACCCGCGCCTGTATTCCGAGGCCACCCGGCCGGCGCCGCCCGCCGTGCGCCGCGAGATCCTGGCGCGCCACTACCTGCCCTACCGGGAACGCGTCGCGGACTGGGTCGCCGGACAGGTGGCGCGGGGCCACCGGGTCGTGCACGTCTCCTCGCACAGCTTCACCCCGGTGCTGGACGGCGAGACGCGCAACGCCGACGTGGGCCTGCTCTACGACCCCGGACGCGCCGGCGAGGCGCGCCTGTGTCTGGCCTGGCAGGCCGCGCTGCGGGGCATGGCCGGGGATCTGAAGGTGCGGCGCAACTATCCCTACACGGGCCGCTCGGACGGCCTCACCGCCTGGCTGCGGCGTCATTTCGCGGCGGATCGCTATCTCGGCATCGAGTTGGAGGTGAATCAGAAGCATGTCCTGGCGGGTGGCCCGGCCTGGCGCGAACTGCGCGGCCTGCTCGTCGCCAGCCTGCGGGAGTCGCTCGGCGGCGCTCCGCCTGACGAACGACTGTCGAGACCCCGACCCTCCCGTCGATCGTCCGACTAGCGACGCAACGGCCGGACGTTGTCAGGCGGCGCCGCCTCACGCCAGTCGTCGACGGGCTTGAGGTCGCGCAGGGCGAGCAGGGCCTCCAGCAGGCCATGCCCGCCATAAAGCGAATCCCACATCATGTCGTAGATCGCCAGGCAGGACTTGAGCGGGTGCTTGTAGCGACGCCGCTCCGCGTCGATGCGCCACTGCAGGCGCCGCAGGCGCTCGCGCTGGTGCGCCGGGGCCTGGGCGATGAACTGCTCGACCACCTCCCTGCGGCGGAGCTCGAAGGCTGCGGCATCGTTCCTGGCCAGGTTCGCCCACTCGTCGAAATCGAACGGCGGGCTGGGAGGGGGTGACAAGGCGGTTCCGTGCATGGGAAGGACACCCTCGGGTCCAAGCAAATATCGGGCCTGGTTCATGGGGTTAGTCCCGCCGCCGGGCGGCCCGTTCCCGGCGGCGCCGAGCCGCGCGTCGCGCTACAGCCAGCCTCGCTCGGCGAACGACACGCCCCGGTCGCCGGCAACGATGAAGTGGTCCAGCACGCGCACGTCCACCAGCGCCAGGGCCGTCTTCAGCTGGTCGGTGAGCCAGCGGTCGGCCTGGCTGGGCTCGGCCACGCCGGACGGATGGTTGTGCGCCAGGATGACGCCGCCGGCGTTGTGCGCCAGGGCCCGCTTCACCACCTCGCGGGGGTAGACCGAGGTCTGGGTCAGCGTGCCGCGGAACAGTTCCTCCGCCGCCAGGACCCGATTCTGGGCGTCCAGGAACACGGCCATGAATACCTCGTGCGCCCGACCGCCCAGGGTCAGCCGCAGGTAGTCGCGCACCGCCGTCGGCGAGGCGAGCGCGTCGCCCGCGCGCATTTCTTCATGGAGCGCCCGTCGCGCCATCTCCAGCACCGCCTGCAGCTGGGCGTACTTGGCCGGTCCCAGACCGGGAAACAGGCTGAATTCATTGCGATGGGCGGCGAACAGCCGGGTCAGGCCGCCGAAGTGATTGACCAGGTCGCGCGCCAGCTCCACGGCGCTCTTGCCCTTCACCCCCACGCGCAGAAAGATCGCCAGCAGCTCCGCGTCGGACAGGGCCCGCGCCCCCTCCTTGAGCAGCCGCTCGCGCGGCCGTTCGCTCTCCGGCCAATCGGTGATCGCCACGGTCTTGCCTCCCTGTTTGTTGTCAGGGCGAAATCTACCGTGTTTTCAGTCGGGCCCGCGACCGTCGGCAGACACGCGATCCAGGGGCCTCCAAAGCACGAAGGCCGCGCGGGCGGCCTTCGTTTTCCCGAGTCGCCGACCCCTCAGCGTGCGCGCGTGCGCGCGGCGAAGCCCACCAGCCCCAGGCCGGCGAGCATCAGGGCGTAGGTCTCCGGCTCGGGGACGGGGGTGATGGTCCACAGGGCCCAGGAGTAATCGGGCACATTCGGTCCACCGTTGTTGTCAAACCACCAGTAACCGGCGAACGGGGTCGCCACCACGTCGGTCGGCGCGAGCAGATGCGCCCGCGCGATCCTGCCGTCGTCCAGCAGCACCAGGTTGAACGAATCGTCCGCCATCAAACTCAGAAATGGAGGCTGGTAGTTATAAGCCATATCGCTGACCCATTCCTTCGAATAATCGGCATTCGTGCTGTCGAAGCGAACGGGATCGCCGTTCGCATTGAGCCTGACCCCATATATGGTGCGGGGATCCGACTGGTTGGGCCGGTTGTAGTTGAAGATGTCCTCATCCAGCTTGAAGTTGAAGCCGATGCCGCCCGAGACGATGGTGATGTCGAAATCCAGGAAGTCGGCGCTGCCCAGGGCGACGAAGCCGTTCGGCACCAGGGCGGCGTCGGCCAGTTCCATGCGGCCATGGAAGACCGAGGTGTAGCCGGAGATGTTGGCGGGCACGTTGCCGCTGTTGGCAATGCCGTAGAAGGTCATGTCATAGACGGCGGCGTGGGCGGAGGCCGAGGCGGCGAGGCCCAGGGCCGCGGCCAGGGGCAGCAGGTGCATGGAATTGCTCTTCATGTTGTTCTCTCCATTGAGGTTGGCACGCGGCAACACCGCCGCGTTCGATCCGGCATGTAAGCAAGTCGCCTGCCAGGGCGGCATGCCCTTTCCAATCAAATGGTTATTGAACGCGCGGGAAGACATGTAAAGAATATCGACAACCGGACGGCCACCCTCCCACGCCCCGAATAGACACAATATTCTCCGACTATTCAATTAGTTATCTTGATAGGCCACAACCCATGCCGACGCGAACCCAGGCAGGTGATGCCTGACAGCCTTGCTGACAACGTAAAGAATCCCGACAGCGGTGACTCGACCCTCTCTGCCAGCCATGCGCCAACGCTCGGCCGGCCCGCGGCAGAACCGACGCCATGACGTGAACAATGCGACCCCGGGTGTCCGCGGGCCAATCACGGGATGGCGGCCACGCGACGTCTGGGTACAATCCACGCATCGACCTGCAAGGAGCCGCGATGAGACTGGCACAACGTCGAACATTCACCCCCCCGACCCGTTCATTGCCCATGCGAATACGCCGCGCGACGCCCACGAATGCCGCCTGGTCGACGAGGCGGTTAGCGTCGGGGGGAGGCGAGACATGGAATTGAAACGCATCGTCCTGGGCATCACCGGCGGCGTGGCCGCCTACAAGGCCGCCGAGCTGGCCCGCCTGCTGGTGAAGGACGGCGTCGACGTGCAGGCGGTGATGAGCGAGGCGGCGCGCCACTTCATCGGCCCGGCCACGCTGCAGGCGATCACCGGCCACCCGGTGTTCACCGACCTGTGGGACGACCGCATCGACAACGGCATGGCCCACATCGACCTGACGCGCGACGCCGACGCCGTGCTGGTGGCGCCGGCCAGCGCCGACTTCCTGGCCAAGCTGTCCCAGGGCCGCGCCGACGACCTGCTCTCCACGCTGTGCCTGGCGCGCGACTGCCCCCTGCTGGTGGCGCCGGCGATGAACCGGCAGATGTGGGAGCACCCGGCCACCCAGCGCAACGTCGACCGCCTGAAGGAGGACGGCGTCACCGTGCTGGGGCCGGCGGCGGGCGAGCAGGCCTGCGGCGAGACCGGCTTCGGCCGCCTGCTGGAGCCGGCGGAGCTGGTCGAGGCCCTGCAGGCCTATGCTCAGCCCAAGCTGCTCAAGGGCCTCAAGGTGCTGGTCACCGCCGGCCCCACCTACGAGGCCATCGACGCGGTGCGCGGCATCACCAACCTGAGTTCCGGCAGGATGGGCTACGCGGTGGCCCGCGCGGCCATCGAGGCGGGCGCCGAGGTCGCGCTGGTGTCCGGCCCCACCTGCCTCGCGCCGCCCCGGCAGGCCCGCCGCGTCGACGTGACGAGCGCCCAGCAGATGCTCGAGGCGGTGGAGGCCGAGGCCGACCGGGCCGACATCTTCATCGCCGTGGCGGCGGTGGCCGACTACTACGTGTTGAATCCCAGCGAGATGAAGATCAAGAAGGACGCCCACATCCTCACCCTCGAGCTGGCGCCCAACCCGGACATCCTGGCCAACGTGGCGAGCCGGCCCAAGCCGCCGTTCTGCGTCGGCTTCGCGGCGGAGAGCGAGAACCTCGAGGAGTACGCAGAGTTGAAGCGCCGCCGCAAGCACCTGCCCCTGATCGTCGCCAATGACGCCCGGGAGGCCATCGGCGCCGCCCAGACCCGGCTGGTGCTGCTCGACGACGCCGGGCGCCAGGAACTGCCGCGCGCCGACAAGCTGACCCAGGCGCGCCGCCTGATCGAACACGTCGCCCGGCTCTACAACGCCCGCTATCAATAGTCCCGACCATGCTCATCGACCTGAAGATCCTCGACCCCCGCGTCGGCGGCCAGCTGCCCCACTACGCCACGCCCGGCGCGGCGGGGCTCGACCTGCGCGCCTGCCTGGACGAAGCGCTGACCCTCAACCCGGGCGAGACTCAACTGATTCCCACCGGCATGGCCATCCACCTGGCCGACCCTGGCTACGCGGCGATGATCCTGCCGCGCTCGGGCCTCGGCCACAAGCACGGCGTGGTGCTGGGCAACCTGGTCGGACTGATCGACTCGGACTACCAGGGCCAGCTCATGGTGTCGATGTGGAACCGCGGCCAGGAGGCCTTCACCATCCAGCCCTTCGAGCGCATCGCCCAGATGGTCATCGTCCCGGTGGTGCAGGCGAAGTTCAGGCTGGTGCAGGAGTTTGCGGAAAGCCACCGCGGCGCGGGCGGTTTCGGCAGCACCGGCCAGGGCTGAGCGCCACGACCTTGCGCCTGCCGAACCTGCCCCTCCTCATCCTGCTGCTGGCCCTCGCCGCCTGCGCCACCCAGGACAGGTCGCTGCGGCACCAGAGCCTCGGCGAGCAGGGCGGCCGGGGCCTGCCCGCAACGCTGCTGGTCATCGCGCCGGACGTGCGGGTGTCGGAGATCTCGGCCGGCGGCGTGGTGGAGGAGGTGCCGGACTGGACACGCCAGGCCAACGGCCACCTGCGCGCCAGCCTGGACAGCATCGCCCGGGAACTCGAAGTGCGGACCCTCGATCCGCCCCGCCTGCCGGCCGACCAGCAGGAGATGCTCGATCAGCACATGGCCCTCTACGACCTGGTGGCGGGCAACGCCTTCCGCGCCGGGGGCGACGGCGATCCGGCCTGGGCGCACAAGAAGCGGGACTTCGACTACACCCTGGGCCCAGGCCTCGCCTTCCTGCCCGATCAGAGTGGGGCGGACGCCGCCCTGTTCATCGTCGGCGCGGACCACATCTCCAGCGGCGGCCGCAAGGCGGCGATGGTGTTCGGGGCCGTGTTCGGCGTGATCATCCCCGGCGGCGTCAGCTACCTCACCGCCGGCGTGGTGGACCTGAAGAGCGGCGACCTGCTCTGGCTGAACTACGCATCGAACCCGGCCACCGACCTGCGCCAGGCGAAGGACGCCGACGCGCTGCTGCGGCAGGTGTTCAGCACCTATCCCGGCCGGGCCGGACGCGAGGACGGCCGATGATCGTGCGCCGGTTGGCGATCCTGCTCGCCGCCTGCGTCGCGGCCTCCCCGCCGGCGGCCGTGTCGGGCGAGATCGCGCCCTTCGCCGACAACCGCCAGAGCCAGCAGAGGGAAACCGAGGAGACCCGCCTCTGGGACCTGTCCGCCGAGCTCGACCAGGCCATGCGCAAGGCGGGCAGGCTGAACCAGGACGCCGCGCTGAACGCCTATCTGCAGGCCATCGCCGACCGCCTGTTTCCCGAGTTCGGCGGCAGCCTGCGCCTGCACGTGGTCCGCTCGCCCTATCTGAACGCCTTCGCCGTGCCCAACGGCAGCCTGTACATCAACGAGGGCATGATCGCCCGCGCGGACAACGAGGCCCAGTTGGCAACGGTGATCGCCCACGAGGGGGTGCACTTCACCCATCGCCATGGCTACCGCGGCCAGCAGGAGGCGAAGAGCGCCACCGGCGTGGCCCTGGTGGTGGCGCTGCTGGGGGTGCCACTGCTGGGGGACTTGCTCGCCCTGACTTCCATCACCGGCTACTCGCGCGACATGGAGCGGGAGGCCGACCATGACGGTTTCGCGCGCCTGGCGCGGGCCGGCTATGACCTGCGCGAGGCGCCGCGGGTGTTCGAACACCTGGCCGCGGATGTCAAGGCGTCCGCGAGCACGGAGCCGTTCTTCTTTTCCAGCCACCCCAAGTTGCGCGAACGAGTCGAATCCTTCCAGGAGCTGGCCGCCGGCCACGCAGGCGGCATGGTCAACGCGGAGGACTACCTGCGCCGCACCGCCGCCGTGCGCCTCGACGTGCTGCGCGAGGAACTGGCCCTGGGCCGGCATCGCAACGTACTGGTCATGCTCGCGCCCGAGCATCGCGCCAAGTTCCCGCCCGAGGCGGACTACTACCTGGGCGAGGCCTATCGGCAGCGCGGCGGCGAAGGCGATGGCCGGCGCGCCTTCGCCGCCTGGTCCAGCGCCGCTGCCCGGGCACCGGATTTCGCGCCGCCGCAACGCGCCCTGGGGATGCACTACCTCAAGCTGGGCCGCGATGCCGAGGCCATCCACCACCTGGAGGACTACCTGCGCCTGGCCCCCGAGGCAGAAGACCGTAAATATGTCGAGCAGTACCTGGGCATCGCCCGATCGCGGTTGAACTCGCCATGAACCCGCGACGACTCGCCGCGCTGGCCATGCTCCTGACCCTGTCCGGCTGCGCCACCTGGGAACGGGTGGACCAGGCCCGGGCCGACGCGCCCGACAAGTCCTATCAGGTGACGCTGCCTCAGGGCTGGGTGCGCTTCATGCAGGAGACCGACGGCATCGCCGTGACCCGCGACGGGTTCGCCCTGAACCGCATCCACCTCCGCCGCCACGCCCTGGACAAGGCCTTTCCCCGGCTCAAGAAGCCGGCCAGGGCCGACCTGCTGCCCTCGGAGCTGGCCGAGCTGCAGATCGCCGAGACGAAGACCGCCGCCGGCGAGACGGTGGTCAGCGTGCGCGACAACGCCCCCGCCCCGGTCGGCGGGCAGCCTGGCTACCGGTTGCACCTGCAGTACCGCAACGACCGGGGCCTGGTGTTCGACCGCGTCATCTACGGCCTGGTCACGCCCAACGGCTACTACACCCTGACCTTCAATGCCCCGGCCCTGCACTACGCCGCCCGCGACCTGCCCGCCTTCGAGCAGGTGGTCGCCTCGTTCAGGCTGGCCGGACACTAGCGTAGTGCTTCGCAATTGCCGGCTCATCAGGGTGAGCCCCAGGTCGGGCGCAGGTCGGCCTTGAGCCCGACAAGTCGCCCCCGAATCAGTTCCGGGGCAGGCCCTGCAGGGCGACCTGCAGGCCAGGCGCGGGCAGCAAGATGAGTTCCAAACAGAATGAACCACGCCAGCGTGCCGCCAGGCGCGTTACAACCGCTTACATCTCGGCAACACAACTCCCACAGCCGGCTTACATCGCCGCCCCAGACTGACTTCACCCGCCTCGCATCCCGCGACGGCGGGAAACCGAACAGGAGTCAGTCATGAAATCAGCATCGCTGTCGAAGCTCATCGCCGCCTGTGCCGTGTCCACCCTGCCGCTGATCAGTGGCCCCGCCCAGGCCGGCGGCTGCATGTTCCCGCCCGCCCGGTCCCTGGTGCCCCCGACCGGCGCCGCCTCGATCGCCCCGGCGCCGCAACGGATGGCCCCGATCGACGCCCGCCTCGCCGAGGAGATGGCGCGCATCGAATGGGCCCTGCGGAACGGCCGGATCACCCCCTACGAGGCCGGCCGGCTGATGCGCCAGCAGTGGGAATGGGCCCAGTTCCAGCAGGGCTTCCTGGGCGAGCGGCCACCGACCGGGCAGCGCGGCGCGTGCCTGCCGAATCAGGACGCCCTCGCCAGCCTGGCGCCCCTGGCCGGCGACATGGCCAGGACCGGGCTGCGCACGGCGTCCTCCGTCATGCGCGCCCTGGCCCAGGAGGCCGGCCGGCTGCTGCTGGAACCGGGGCAGGCCGACGATCCGCTGTCCTTTGATCCGCCGCCTGCCGACCCGGATCGTCTGTAAGTTCCGGTCCGCCCGGCGCCCAGAGACCGGTCGGGCGCCGGCGCGGGTCCGCGCTCGCGGGTTGATGCAATGCCCTGATTTAATTAAGGACAAATGGCATCCGGATATGCGGAGGCGGTAATATTCTGGCTGCTGTTACATGCCATTATTCAGGGAGCCCGCCATGTCCACACCCCCCTTGCCTTTTTCGCGTCGTCGCGCCCTCGCCTGCCTGCTCGCACTGGCCTGCGCCCAGCAGGCCCACGCCCAGGAATGGAACTGGACCTACCTGACCGGTCCGGACTGGGAGATCGGGCTGACCGACGCCGGCTACTCCGACTACCTGCTGGACCGCACGCCGACCTTCGGTGGCCGCGAATACCTGTCCGGCGAATGGGGCGCCGCGCTCGGCTACCAGGTCGGTGGCGCGGCAAAGTCGCCGACCTGGCTGGAGCCGGTGTTCAGCTTTCCCGACTGGCCGACCAATTCCGACTTCGGCGTCGTCCAGCCGATGACCCCGGGCGCAAACAACAGCGACGGCCTGCCCACCGCCAGCTCGATCCTGGCCAACGCCGACCTGCGCGTCACGCAGCGCATCGAGCTGGTCGACACCCGCACCGGCACGCCGATGGGCCTCAGCCCTGCCTCGGCCGGATCGGGCGCCGCGCTGATGTCCAACCGCTACGTGATGCTGCAGACCTACACCATCGAAAACATCTCCGGCCAGACCGTCAGCGACCTGCGGCTGTTCCAGTTGCTGCACGGCCTGAACTCGGTGTCCGGCGTCTACGACAACCGCGCCTATGCCGGCGCGCTGAGCGACTACCGCTACGACGTCACCCTGCAGGGCAGCGACCCCTACAGCGGCGGCGGCCAGTACGACTACATCGGCATGCACGCGCGGGTGGCGCCGAGCGCCTTCGAGATCGGCTATTTCGGCGTCGCCGGCATCGACGACCACGTCAGCGCCAAGCCCGGCACCGGTGTGCATCTGTCCATCGAGAACGACAGCCTGTCCAACCTGGACAGCTTCGCCCCACCGGAGCAGTTCTGGGTCGCCGGCGGCGCGCGCTGGGACCTGGGCACGCTCAATCCGGGCGAATCGCGCGGCATGGACGTCGCCCTGACCATCCTCACCGGCTGGCAGGTCACCCCCGACGACTCGGGCGAGGCCAGCGGCAGCGTCAACGGCGGTTCCGACTATCCCGGCGGGGTCGACTACACCATCTGGGGCCTCGATGACCCGGGCCTGCTGTTCGTCGAGTACGAGGCGGAGGACTGGGACAGCCTGCAGGAACTGATCGCCGTGGGCGAGATTGGCCCATT
>JALOTG010000264.1 GCA_025458005.1 Thiobacillaceae bacterium | reverse complement strand
CGGCGGCCTGCGTCACACCCCCGCCGGACTCGCCAGCTGCCAGCTGCGCCTGGCTCACGCCTCGGATCAGCGCGAGGCGGGGCGGACCCGGCGGGCAGAATGCGAGGTCGATGCCCAGGCCTTCGGCGACGTGGCGGCGGCCCTGGCGAGACAGGCGGTGGGCAGCGACCTGCGCCTGGTCGGCTTCCTCGACCGCCGCAACGCCCGCAACCCCCAGCCCATGCTGCATGTGACCGAATTCGAATTGATTCAGGAGTGAACCGAAATGGCATTTTTCCGCAAGAAACCGTTCGACAAGTCCCGCGACAAGAAGGGCCGCCCCGCCGGCGGCGCCCTGTTCCGGCGCAAGAAGTTCTGCCGCTTCACCGTGGAGAAGGTGAAGGAGATCGACTACAAGGACGTGGACGTGCTGAAGGACTTCATCACCGAGCAGGGCAAGATCATCCCCGCCCGCATCACCGGCACCCGCGCCCACTACCAGCGGCAGCTGTCCACCGCCATCAAGCGTGCCCGCTTCCTGGCCCTGCTGCCCTACACCGACCTGCACCAATAACAAGGAGACCGCGATGGAAATCATCCTGATGGAAAAAGTGGTCAATCTGGGCAACCTGGGCGACGTGGTCAAGGTCAAGGACGGCTATGCGCGCAACTTCCTGATCCCCCAGGGCAAGGCCAAGCGCGCCAGCAAGGCCAACCTGGCGGTGTTCGCCGAGAAGAAGGCGGAGCTGGAGAAGGTTGCCGCCGAGCGGCTGGCCGCCGCCCAGTCGCGCGCCGAGAAGCTGGAAGGCTACGAGGTGACGGTGGCCCAGAAGGCCGGCGTGGACGGCCGCCTGTTCGGCTCGGTCACCAACGCCGATATCGCCGAGGCCCTCAAGGCCCAGGGCTTCGACGTGGCCAAGGGCGAGGTGCGCATGCCCGAGGGCCCGTTCAAGATGGTCGGCGAGTACGAGCTGACCCTGGACCTGCACAGCGACGTGCAGGCTCAGATCAAGGTGCACGTGGTGGCCGAGGCCTGACCCCGGACACCCGCCCGCGAGGGATCACAAGGGCCGCGCGAGCGGCCCTTGTCGTTTCCGACCGACCCTCGTACCCTGTGACCGATACCGTTGACCCGCCCCCATGTCCGCCGTCCTCGACTCCCAGTTCGCCGCCATCAAGCTGCCGCCCCACTCGGTGGAGGCGGAGCAGTCCGTGCTCGGCGGGCTGCTGCTGGAGAACAGCGCCTGGGACCGGGTCGCCGACCTGATCAACGAGCGCGACTTCTACCGCGCCGACCACCGCGCCATCTGGCGCCAGGTCACCCGCCTGATCGAGCAGAACAAGCCGGCCGACGTGATCACCGTGGCCGAGGCCCTCGAGTCCCACAACGAGCTGGACGAGGTGGGCGGGCTCGCCTACCTGTCGGCCCTGGCCAGCAACACCCCGTCGGCGGCCAACATCCGCCGCTACGCCGAGATCGTGCGCGAGCGGGCGGTGCTGAGGAAGCTCGCCGAGGTGGGCACGGAGATCTCCGAGTCGGCCTACACGCCGGCCGGACGCAGCGCCACCGAGATCCTCGACGAGGCCGAGGCCAAGGTGTTCGAGATCAAGGAGGCTGGCGCGCGCGGCAGCCAGGGCTTCCTGCAGTTGAAGCCGCTGCTCATCGAGGTGGTCAACCGCATCGACGAGCTGTACAACCGCGACAACCCCAGCGACGTCACCGGCGTGCCGACCGGCTTCGCCGACCTGGACGCCAAGACCTCCGGGCTGCAGCCGGGTGAGCTGATCATCGTCGCCGGCCGGCCCTCCATGGGCAAGACCGCCTTTTCGCTCAACATCGCCGAGAACGTCGCCCTGGACGCTCGCCTGCCGGTGGCGGTGTTCAGCATGGAGATGGCGGCCAGCCAGCTGGTCATGCGCATGCTCGGCTCCATCGGCAAGCTCGACCAGCACAAGCTGCGCACCGGCCGCATCGGCGACGACGAGTGGCCCAAGCTGACCCACGCCATCGGCGTCCTGGACGAGGCGCCGGTGTACATCGACGAATCGCCCGGGCTCACCGCCATGGAGGTGCGCGCGCGTGCCCGGCGCCTGGCCCGCCAGTGCAAGGACGGCAAGCTCGGCTTGATCGTCCTGGACTACCTGCAGCTCATGTCCGGCAGCGGCGGCGGCGAGAACCGCGCCACGGAGATCTCGGAGATCTCCCGCTCGCTGAAGGGCCTGGCCAAGGAACTGCACGTGCCGGTGATCGCCCTGTCCCAGCTCAACCGCAGCCTGGAGCAACGGCCCAACAAGCGTCCGGTGATGTCGGACCTGCGCGAATCCGGCGCCATCGAACAGGACGCCGACGTGATCCTGTTCATCTACCGCGACGAGGTCTACAACCCCGACAGCCAGGACAAGGGTACGGCGGAGATCATCATCGGCAAGCAGCGCAACGGCCCCACCGGCACCGTGCGCATGACCTTCCTGGGCGAGTACACCCGGTTCGAGAACTTCGCGCCGGGCATGTTCGCCGCCTAGGACCGGTGGCCGTCATGCGCAGGATTCACCGGGCGGAGCGGGCGGCATGAACCTGCGTCCGCTGGTCGCCCGCGTCGACCGCGCCGCCCTCACCCACAACCTGATGGTGGCGCGCCGCCACGCCGGCGGCGCCAAGCTGCTGGCGGTGATCAAGGCCAACGGCTACGGCCACGGGCTGGCGCGGACGGCAGACGCCCTGCGCGCCGCCGACGGCTTCGCCGTGCTCACCCTGGACGAGGCGGCCGCCCTGCGCGGCCAGGGCTACAGCCACCCCATCGTCCTGCTGGAGGGCTACTTCCATCCCGACGAGCTGCCCGAGATCGCCCGCCTGCGCCTGCGCCCGGTCATCCACCGCGAGGACCAGGCAGACCTCCTGTGCCGCGCCCGCCTCGACCACCGCGTCGACCTGTTCCTCAAGGTCGACACCGGCATGCACCGCCTCGGCCTGCGCCCGGCGCGGCTGGCGGCGGTGGCGGACAAGTTGCGCGCCTCGCCCCAGGTGGGCGGCATCACCCTGATGACCCACTTCGCCCGGGCGGACGAACCCGAGGTGGGCGTGGGCGAGCAGCTGGCGCGCTTCCGCCAGGCCGCCGCCGGTCTGGACCTGCCCGTCAGCCTGGCCAATTCCGCCGCCCTGATGGCCTATCCCGAGACGGCCGGCGACTGGGCACGTCCCGGCATCATGCTCTACGGCGCCTCCCCCTTCGCCGGGCGGACCGGCGAGGCGCTCGGGCTGCTGCCCGCCATGAGCCTGGAATCCGCCCTGATCGCCGTGCACCAGGTGGCCCGGGGCGAGGGCATCGGCTACGGCGCCACCTTCGTCACGCCGCGCGACATGCGCGTCGGCGTGGCGGCCTGCGGCTACGCCGACGGCTATCCGCGCCACGCCCCCAGCGGCACGCCGGTTGCCGTGCTAGGGCGCATGACGGGAACCGTCGGGCGGGTTTCGATG
>JALOTG010000095.1:4009-14547 GCA_025458005.1 Thiobacillaceae bacterium | reverse complement strand
CTGACCGTCCTGGACGTGGGGCAGGGGCTGGCCGCCGTGGTGCGCACCGCGGGCCACGTGCTGGTGTTCGACGCGGGGCCGCTATACCCCTCCGGCGAGGACGCCGGCGTGCGCATCGTCGCCCCCTGGCTGCACGCCCAGGGCGTCCGCCGCGTCGACATGCTGATCGTCAGCCACGACGACAGCGACCACAGCGGCGGGGCCCTC
The DNA here is from genome assembly GCA_025458005.1 of Thiobacillaceae bacterium. Lineage (GTDB taxonomy): Bacteria > Pseudomonadota > Gammaproteobacteria > Burkholderiales > Thiobacillaceae > JALOTG01. Next base: position 14,340 of record JALOTG010000095.1, on the reverse strand, counting down.
TCCCTGGCGGCCTCGCATCGTCCCCGGCAGGGGCTGGCCTCCCTGGCGGGGCTGCCGCGGGACAGCCTCGGTCCCCATGGCCAGGCCGTCCTGGCCGGCCTGCCCGTGGCCAGGCCCTGCGTCGCCGGACAGGCCTGGACCTGGGACGGCGTGGCCTTCCGCGTCCTGCATCCGCCCGAGCGGCACTACCGCAACCCCCATTACGCCGACAACGATCGCAGCTGCGTGCTCCAGGTCATGGGTCGGCACGGCCGCCTGCTGTTGCCGGCGGACATCGAGCGGCTAGGGGAGATGAGCCTGCTGGAGCGCCTGCCCGGCCAACTGGCCGCCGAGATCCTGGTGGCCCCCCACCATGGCAGCAAGAGTTCCTCCATGCCGGCCTTCCTGGACGCGGTGCAGCCGGACTGGGTCGTCATCCCGGTCGGCCACCGCAACCGCTACGGCCACCCGGCCGGGGAGGTGCTGGCCCGCTATCGCGCCCTCGGCGCCCGCATTCTGCGCACCGACCGGGACGGCGCACTGGAGCTGCGCCTGGACGCGGACGGGGTGCGGGCGACCCGGGCCCGTGAACTGGCACCGCGCTACTGGCGCGACAGACCGTCGGACGGCCTGGGCGCGTCGGCCGACCGACGGTCATGACGACCGGGCGGCCTGACTTTAGAATGGCAAAAACCCGTCCGATCCGGCCTGACCGCCCGGTCGCGACGAACCGATTGTCACAGGGATGCGCATGATCGAGGACGCCAGACGCCGTTTCGAGGACCTCAAGGCGACCGGGCTGCTGCCTTCGCCCAAGGGGGTGGCGCTGGCCGTGCTGGAACTCACCCAGAAGCCGGACGCCAGCATCCAGTCCCTCACCCGGCTGGTGCAGACCGACCCGGCCATGGCCGGCCGCCTGCTGCGCTACGCCAACGCCGCCCACGGTGGCAGCCTGCGCCACATCGCGTCCCTGCCCCACGCCATCGTCTTCCTCGGCCTGTTCCGCGTGCGCCAGATCGCCCTGGGCTTCTCACTCATCGACCAGTACCGGGCCGGCGGCTGCGCCAGCTTCGACTACCTGGGCTACTGGACCGCCTCCCTGGCCGCCGGCATCACCGCCCAGCAGGTCGCCCACCAGGCCCAGTGCCCGCCGGACGAGAGCTTCACCTGCGGCCTGCTGTCCGGGGTGGGCCGCCTGGCCCTGGCCACCGTCTTCCCCCACGAATACGACGGCCTCCTGGCGCGCAACCTGACCGGGCTGGACCTGCGTGGCGCGGAGGCCGAGCGGTTCGGCCTGCACCACGCCGACCTGTCCGGCGAGCTGTTGCAGGACTGGGGCCTGCCGGAGATCTTCTGCCAGGCCGTGCGCCACCACGAACTGCCCGCCGAGGCCCCCTTCGCGCCGGGGTCCCGGGTCCAGGCACTGACCGCCGTGCTGCACTTCGCCGCCAAGGTGGGGCACCTGCTCACCATGGACGCCGCCCAGCGCTGGGAACGGGTCCCCTCCCTGTACCACGCCGCCGCCCAGCTCGGGCTCGAGGATCACGAAGTACCGCCCCTGTTCGAGGCCATCGTCGGCCAGTGGCAGGACTGGGGCCGCGAGCTGCGCCTGCCCACCCACGACTTCAGCGATCTGCGCACCCTCCTGACGGCGCCGCCCGACCCGGCCGCCGGCGGCGGCGATGCCAGCCTGGTGGTGATGCCCCTGCGGGTGGCGCTGGTAGCGCGCAACGCGGCCCTGCTGCGCCGCCTGGCGGACACCCTGGACGGCATGGGCCTCGGCGTCGAACTGGCCACCGACCGGGACGGCGCGGCGCGGCTGCTGCGCGATGGGGCGACGGACATCGTCATGGTGGAACTCGACGGCGCCGGCGCGGAATCGGCGGATCTGCTGCGCGCGCTGCGCGACACGCCGGGCGGCCGGCACGCCTACTGCATCGCCCTCATCCCGCCCGAGGCGGAGGCCGACGTGGCCCGCCTCATGCTCGCCGGCGCCTCGGACTACCTGTTGCACCAGCACTCCGAGGCGGCCCTGCTCGCCCGGCTCAACACCGCCCAGCGGGTGGTGGCCCTGCAGGGGGCGGTGCGCGCCGAGCGGGAGTCGGTGGCCCGTTCGTCGGGGGAGTGGGCGCGCAGCAACCGCCGCCTGATGCAGGAGGCCCTCACCGACCCCCTCACCCAGGTCCCCAACCGCCGCTACGGGCTGGACCGCTTCGCCCAGGAATGGTCCTTCGCCGCCCACAGCGGCACGCCGCTGGCCTGCCTGATGCTGGACATCGACCACTTCAAGCGCATCAACGACGAGCGCGGGCACGACGTGGGCGACCTGGTACTCGCCCAGGTGGCCCGCGCCGTCGAGGACACCTGCCGCAAGAACGACGTGGTGTTCCGCTATGGCGGCGAGGAATTCTGCGTGGTCTGCCCGAGCACCCAGTTGTCGGACGCCGTCCTGCTCGGCGGGCGCATCGTCAAGGCGGTGCGGCAGGGCCGCTTCGGCGAGGAGGGTAACCGCTTCCCGGTGACCCTCAGCGTCGGCGTCGCGGTGCGCAGCGCCGACACGCCCGACGCCGAGGCCCTCATCGCCCGCGCCGACCGCGCCCTCTACCACGCCAAGGCCAACGGCCGCGACCGCGTCATGGCGGCGCGGGGTGAGGAGGTTGGCTGAGGTCCGGCCATGCTGGCGGGGTCAAAGAGGGCCCCGGAGATTCGGACAGTCGGCTCAGTGATAGCCTTGCTTCAACTGCTGGCCGCAGGAGCGGCCACAGTCAGGAGCAAGAGCATGTCGAGAAGGAAACGGCGCAACCACTCATCGGCTTTCAAGGCGCAAGTGGCCTTGCCCGCTCCCCTTACAGCAACCCCGGCACCACCTGCTTGGTCACCGCCACGGCGATGATGTAGCCGAACATGCCCAGGGCGGCGATGAAGGCCTTGACCCGCGTCGCCTTGGTCCGGCCGCGCTTGAGGGCCACGGTGCCCAGGCCGATGTAGGCCAGCAGGCCGATGATCTTGGCGATCACCCAGGGCGGCGTGCCCCAGTTGCCCACCATGACCAGGCCGATGGCCGCCACCAGCAGCAGGGTGTCGTTGACATGGGGCAGGATCCTGATCCAGGGCTGGCACAGCCGGGGCGAATCCAGCAGCATCCAGAAGCCGCGCAGCAGGAACAGGGCGAAGGTGACGTAGACGGTGCCGACGTGCAGCAGTCTGAGCAGGGTGTATTCCATGGGGCATCCGGTGTGGCGGGTATGACCGCCATCCTAGAAGGCTTCGCCGCATCCCTACAAGGATTTTGGTCAAGGCGCGCCGGAAATCCGGCCGGGGCCGGCCCGGCCGCCGTTCAGGCGGCGTGGGTCCGCTCGTAGATGTCTTCCACGTATTCGCTCAGGTTGGTGCCGTCCAGGCCCAGCTCGTCCACCACCCGGGCCTGTTCCCGGGCCCAGTCCGCGTCGTCGAGATGATGGTTGACGTTGTGGATGTGCAGCGCCATCTGCAGGATGGCCACCAGGGAGGCGGCCTTGTGCTCGGTGTTGACGATCTCGTGGTGGTAGCGCACCGCCTGGCAGACGTAGTCGGGCAGGTTCCAGTGCCGGGCGACCAGGAAGCCCACCACGCTGTGGTCGGTCTGGTAGCGGGCGTCCTCCTCGTGCACGTCGGGCCAGTGGAAATGGCTGCCCTGCAGGAAGGAGGCGCTGTAGTCCGGATAGCGCATGGCCAGCACGGGGATGCCGCAGTCGTGGAACAGGCCGACCAGGTGGGCGTGCTCGGGCAGGACGTTGCACACCGAACGCTGTGACCAGGCGATGGTGGCGGCCAGCCGGGCGATCTCGGCGGAACGCTCCCAGAAGGCCTCGAAGAAGGGCGAGTCGCCGGACAGGGTCTGGTGCAGGCAGATGCTCTTGACCAGGTTGTGCAGGCTGTTGATGCCCAGGATGGAGACCGCCTTGCCCAGGCTGTCCGGGGGACGCCTGAGTCCATAGGCGGGCGAGGCCAGCAGGCGGAAGATCTGGGCGGTGACCCCGGCATCCTGGGCGATGCGTTCGGCGATTGCCTGCAGGTTGACGCGGGGCTCGTCCATCAGCCGCTCCAGGTCCAGGAGCAGGGCGGGCGGAGAAGGGATCTGGATGTCCAGGGCGGTGGCCGGGGCGTTCATGTTGTCGATGTTATGGTGGCGTTGGGTCGCGCCGTGTCCGGGGCTCGTCGGGCGCCAACCCGCCCCCCGGCGCGGTCGACGGCAGGGTGGCTACCTGTGCATTAACGGCTGTCGGGCGGCGAACTTGAAGCCGGCGCGGGCCGGGCTAGGGCTCCTCGCGCAGGCCCTTGCAGTAGTTGATCAGGCCGTTGGTGGAGGCGTCGTGGCTGTGCACGGCCTCCGGCGACTTCAGCTCCGGCAGGATGTTGCGCGCCAGCTGCTTGCCCAGTTCCACGCCCCACTGGTCGTAGGGGTTGATGTCCCAGATCACCCCCTGGACGAACACCTTGTGCTCGTACAGGGCGATCAGCCGGCCCAGGTTGCGCGGCGTTAGGCGATGGTAGATGAGGGTGTTGCTGGGCCGGTTGCCGGGGAAGACCTTGTGCGGCAGCAGGGCGGTGATCTCCTTCTTCTTCAGGCCCTGGGCCTTGAGCTCGGCGCGGGCCTCGGCGCGGGTCTTGCCGCGCATCAGGGCCTCGGCCTGGGCGAAGACGTTGGCGAGCAGGATCTCGTGCTGGTCTTCCAGCGGGTTGTGGGACTCCGCGGCGACCAGGAAGTCGCAGGGGACCAGCTTGGTGCCCTGGTGGATGAGCTGGTAGAAGGCGTGCTGGCCGTTGGTGCCGGGCTCGCCGAACAGCACCGGGCCGGTGGAGACCCGGACCGGCTGGCCGTCGCGGGTGACGCCCTTGCCGCTGGACTCCATGTCCAGCTGCTGCAGGTAGGCGGGCAGCCGCGCCAGGTACTGGTCGTAGGGCAGCACGGCGTAGCTCTGGGCGTCCCAGAAGTTGTTGTACCAGATGCCCAGCAGGGCCAGGATCACCGGCATGTTCGCCTCCAGGGGGGCGGCCTGGAAGTGCTCGTCCATGTCGTGGGCGCCGGCCAGCAGTTCCTCGAAACGGTCCATGCCCAGGTACAGGGCGATGGGCAGGCCGATGGCCGACCACAGGGAGTAGCGGCCGCCCACCCAGTCCCAGAACTCGAACATGTTGGCCGGGTCGATGCCGAACCTGATCACTTCCTCGGTGTGGGTGGACACGGCCACGAAGTGGCGCGCCACGGCGCGGCTGTCCCTGGCGCCGGCGAGCAGCCAGGCCCGGGCGGCGTGGGCGTTGGCCAGGGTCTCCTGGGTGGTGAAGGTCTTCGAGGCGACCACGAACAGGGTGGTCTCCGGGGTGAGGCGCTTGAGGGTCTCGGACAGGTGGGTGGGGTCCACGTTGGAGACGAAGTGGGCGCGGATGCCCGGATGGGCATAGGGGGCGAGTGACTGGCAGACCATCGCCGGCCCCAGGTCGGAGCCGCCGATGCCGATGTTGACGATGTCGCTGATCGGCTTGCCGGTGTAGCCCTTCCACTTGCGCCCATGCACACGGCCGACGAAGCTGCGCATCTGTTTGAGGACGCGGCGCACGTCCACCATCACGTTGTGGCCGTCGACCATCAGGTTGAGGTCGGCGGGGGCGCGCAGGGCGGTGTGCAGCACTGCCCTGCCCTCGGTGAGATTGATCTTCTTGCCGGCGAACAAGGCCGCGCGGGCGTCCTTCAGCTCGGCCGCCTTGGCCAGCCTGAGCAGCAGCTTCAGGGTCTCCGGGGTGATGAGGTTCTTGGAGTAGTCCAGCAGCAGGTCGTTGAGGCGCAGGGTGAAGCGCTCGAAGCGCTTCTTGTCCTCGCGGAACAGGTCGCGCAGCTGGACGGATTTCCAGCTCTTGCGGTGGGCTTGCAGGGCGCGCCAGGCGTCGTCCAGTTCAGGCCGTTTCATCGGTGGTCCTCGTCTTCGGCATCGCGGATATTCAGACAAGTATAGCGCCGCCGGCGTCCCGGTCTGTGGGACAAAAGTCGATCAGCGCCTGGCCGACAGCAGCAGGTTGCGCGGCGTCAGGTGGCGCGGGCAGAAGATGCCCAGCGACACGCGGTAGCCGTTGTCCTCCAGGTAGGCCGCCATGTCCGTCACCAGCCATACCTCCAGGGCGCGGCGGAAGGCCAGTCGCGCCAGTTCGAGGCGGCGCACGCGCGCCGCGCGCCGCCAGCCGAGGGATTCGAGGTCGGCCCAGTCCGGGACGAAGCTCAGGGCGAGTCCCTCCCGGGCCGCCACTCGCTGGCACCAGGCCGCGAAGCCGGCCTGCATCCAGGCCTCCGGCGTCGGCTTGAGGGGCCGGTAGGGGGCGCCGGTGAGCTGCCGCGCCAGTGCCTGGTAGGCCAGCTTCCAGGCCGTGGCCTGGCGGGTGCGCTGGCGCTGGCGGGGCGGGGCGGTGACCGTGTCGGTCACCGCCAGGCGCAGGTCGTCGTGGTCCAGGCGCAGCGCGCTGGCGCGGAACGGCCGGTAGGTCTCGTGCGCGGTGCGGTAGTAGCAGCAGGGGGCCAGATCCAGGGCGGGCACCTGCTGGCCGACGCCGCCCGCGACCAGGGCCCGGTGCAGGTCGCCGCAGGCGTGCAGGGCGACGGCGTGCCGGCCGGCGAGCTGATGGCGGGCCTCGGGCGTCAGGGCGTCGAGCTGGAGGAAGTCCTGACGGTCGCGGAGCCGGGCCTGGCCGGCCAGGGAGTGGCCGGCGGCGCACAGCTCGGCGGACAGCTCCAGGCTGGTCACCGGCACCCGCCAGGACTGGGCCAGCAGCCGGCCGAGATGGCCCTTGCCGGCGCACCATTCGAGCACGGGTGCTTCCTGCGGACGGAGCGCCGCGGCATAGGCCCGGATCTGGGCCCATTTCCTGCCCGGGATGTCCCGGTCGAAGCGGGGCGGCGTCTCGCAGCAGGATGCGGCGGGCAGGGCAGGCAGGTCGATCAGCGCGGCCAGTTCCATCGCGGCGGGCACATGCTCCGCCAGCAGCCGGACGAGGGCCAGGTCGTTGCCGGCCAGGCGGTCCAGGGCGGCGTCATCCAGCGCCAGCAGGGCATCGGCCAGTCCGGGGTGGCGCGCGCACCAGTCGGGCGTGTCCAGCTTGAAGGGTTGCGGGCGCCACACGTAGGCGTGCGCCAGGAGCAGCCGTTCCAGGCCGGCCAGGCGCTCGCGGTGGGTCATGACCAGGGCGGGATGGACGCGGCGCGGGATGCCGGCGCGCGGCCTCAGTCCTGCATGAACACCACCCCGGCCAGGGGCGGCAGGGTGATGACCACCGAATAGGGATAGCCCATCCAGGGCTTCTCCTCGGCGACCAGGCCGGCGCCGTTGCCCAGGTTGGTGCCGCCGTAGAACTCGGAGTCGCTGTTGAAGATCTCCCGCCAGAAGCCGGGCGTCGGGCAGCCGATGCGGTAGCCGTCGCGCGGCACGGGGGTGAAATTCAGGGCGACGATGGCCGCGCGGCCGGCCCGGTCCTGGCGCAGGAAGGCGAGCACCGACTTGTCGGCGTCGTGACAGTCGATCCAGGCGAAGCCCTCGCCGCTGAAGTCCAGGTCATACAGGGGCGGCAGGGTCTGGTAGAGGTGGTTGAGATCCCTGACCAGCATATGGATCTGGGCATGGCAGCCGACGGTCTCCAGGCCCCAGTCCAACTCGCTGCCGGCGTCCCATTCCTTGCCCTGGCCGATCTCATTGCCCATGAAATTGAGCTTCTTGCCGGGGATGGTGTACTGGTAGGCGAACAGCAGGCGCAGGTTGGCGAACTGCTTCCAGTCGTCGCCCGGCATCCTGCCGAGCAGGGAGCGCTTGCCGTGCACCACCTCGTCGTGGGAGAAGGGCAGCAGGAAGTTTTCCGTGTAGGCGTAGACCTGGCCGAAGGTCAGGCTGCCGTGGTGGTAGCGGCGATGAACCGGGTCGTGGGCCATGTAGGCCAGGGTGTCGTTCATCCAGCCCATGTTCCATTTCATGGAGAAGCCCAGCCCGCCGACGTAGACCGGCCGCGACACCATCGGCCAGGCGGTGGACTCCTCGGCGATGGTCAGCGCGCCGGGGAAGCGCTCGTGGACCATGGCGTTCATCTCGCGCAGGAAGGCGATGGCCTCCAGGTTCTCGCGGCCGCCGAACCTGTTCGGCAGCCATTCCCCCGCCTTGCGCGAGTAGTCCAGGTAGAGCATGGAGGCGACCGCGTCCACCCGCAGCCCGTCGAAGTGGAACTGCGACAACCAGTAGTGGGCGCTGGCGAGCAGGAAGCCCTTCACCTCGCTGCGGCCGAAGTTGAAGATGTGGGTGCCCCAGTCCATGTGCGTGCCCAGGCGCGGATCGGCGTGCTCGTACAGGGCGGTGCCGTCGAAGCGGGCCAGGGCCCAGGCGTCCATCGGGAAGTGCGCCGGCACCCAGTCGAGGAGCACGCCGATGCCGGCCGCGTGACAGGCGTCGATCAGGTATTTCAGGTCGTCGGGCGTGCCGAAGCGGGCGGTGGGGGCGAAGTAGCCGGTGGTCTGGTAGCCCCAGGACTCGTCCAGCGGGTGCTCGGTGAGCGGCAGGAACTCGATGTGCGTGTAGCCCATGTCCAGCACGTAAGGGATCAGGGTCTCGGCCAGTTCCCGATAGCTGAGGAACCTGCCGTCCTCATGGCGGCGCCAGGACCCGGCGTGCACCTCGTAGATGTTGAGCGGCGCGTGCAGCCAGTCGCGCCGGGCGCGCGCCGCGAGCCACTCCGCGTCACTCCAGGCGAACGCCTCGGCGACGGGCACCCGCGCCGCCGTGCTGGGCCGTTTCTCGAAGCTCTGGCCGTAGGGGTCGGTCTTGACCAGGATCTCGCCGCTGTCCCGGTTGCGGATCTCGTACTTGTAGAGGTCGCCGGACGCCAGACCGGGGATGAACAACTCCCATATCCCGCTGCCGCCGCGCGCCCGCATCGGGTGGACGCGGCCGTCCCAGCGGTTGAAGTCGCCCACCACCGAGACCCGCTCGGCGTTGGGCGCCCAGACGGCGAAGCGCACCCCCGCCACGCCTTCGTGCGTGGTGGGGTGGGCGCCCAGGGTGTTGTAAGCCTCCAGCAGGCGACCCTCGTTGAACAGGTAGAGTTCCTGCTCGCCGAGCAGGGGCGGGAACGCATAGGGATCGATGATCTCGAACGACTCATCACCCTCCCGGATGCGCAGCCTGATTGGCCGGGGCGGCGGCGTCTTGCCCTGCCATTCGAACAGGCCCGCCTTGTCCGTCCGGGTCAAGGCCACCTCGCCGTCCGCCAGAACTAGGGACACGGCCTGGGCGTGGGGGCGAAAGATCCTCAGCAGGTGCCCGTTCTGACTGGCATGCAGGCCCAGCACCGAGAAGGGATCGTGATGGCGGGCCTGGATCAGGCGTTCGATGGCGGTCTTGGGCATGGCTGGGTGTCCGGGTGGTTTGCGGGTCGCGGGCTCGATGCTTGCGCCGGCGGCAGTCTGGATGATGGCGTTCATCCGCCGGCCTGTCCAATGGCGGCGCCAGATGCGGCCGGTTAATGGTCCGGTCATGGCGCACTGGTATCATCAATGTCGATTTGTATGGGCGTCATGCGGATGTCTTTATCTAATTTGTTTCTAAGTTTTGCTACGATAACGCCGTAGAACCCCCATGGGGCGAGGACACAGAGAGGAGCCGTTGATGATGAAGGAGTATCCGCGTTTCGTCAGTCTGCTGACCAAGAACACCGTGGCGCTGATCCTGGCGGGCGGGCGGGGCAGCCGGCTGAAGGCCCTGACCGACTGGCGCGCCAAGCCGGGCGTGCCGTTCGGCGGCAAGTTCCGCATCATCGATTTCCCCCTGTCCAATTGCATGAACTCGGGCATCCGCCGCATCGGCGTGGTGACCCAGTACAAGTCGCACAGCCTGATCAAGCACGTCCAGCGGGGCTGGGGCTTCCTGCGCGGCGAGTTCAACGAATTCGTCGAACTGCTGCCCGCCCAGCAGCGCGTGGACGAGGAGACCTGGTACCGGGGCACCGCCGACGCGGTGTATCAGAACCTGGACATCCTGCGCGTCTACAAGCCCGAGTATGTGCTGATCCTGGCCGGCGATCACATCTACAAGATGGATTACGGCGAGATGCTGGCCTCCCACGTCCACCTGGAGGCGGACATGACCGTCGCCTGCATCGAGGTGCCCCGTCAGGACGCCTCGGCCTTCGGCGTCATGCGCGTCAACGACGAGGGGCGCATCGTCGAGTTCATGGAGAAGCCCGTCGACCCGCCCGCCATGCCCGGCAAGCCGGACACCTCGCTGTGCTCCATGGGCATCTACGTCTTCAACGCGGCCTTCCTGTTCGAGCAGCTGGTGCGCGACGCCGAC
>JALOTG010000095.1:0-4002 GCA_025458005.1 Thiobacillaceae bacterium | reverse complement strand
CATCATTCCCCACCTCATCCGCACCGGCTACCGGGTCTACGCCCACAGCTTCGCCGACAGCTGCGTGCACGCCAAGGACGAGCCGGCCTACTGGCGCGACGTCGGGACCGTGGACGCCTACTGGGCGGCCAACCTGGACCTGGCCAGCGTGACGCCGGAACTCAATCTGTACGACCGCAACTGGCCGATCTGGACCTACCAGGAGCAGCTGCCGCCGGCCAAGTTCGTGTTCGACGAGGAAGGCCGCCGCGGCATGGCCATCGATTCCACGGTCTCCGGCGGCTGCATCATCAGCGGGGCGACGGTGCGGCGCTCGGTGCTGTTCTCCAACGTGCGCGTGTCCGATGGGGCCTATCTGGACCAGGCCGTGGTGCTGCCCGACGTGCAGATCGGCCAGGGCGCGATCCTCAAGCAGGTGGTCATCGACCGGGGCTGCACCATCCCGGCCGGCATGAGCATCGGCGTGAATCGCGCCGAGGACGAGCGGCGCTTCCATGTCACCGATCGGGGCGTGACCCTGGTGACGCCGGAGATGCTGGGGCAGAACATCCACATGTTCAGGTGAAGGCCGCGCTGGGGCCCGAGGGCATGTCCTCGGCGCCTTACAGCCTGCCCGCGACCTCCCTCGACCATGCTCCACCTCATCCTCTGCTGGCATTTCCACCAGCCTGACTACCGCACCGACCAGGGCTACTTCCTGCCCTGGACCTATCTGCACGCCCTCAAGGACTACTCCGACATGGCCGCCCACCTCGAGGCGGTCCCCGGCATGCGCGCGGTGGTCAACTTCGTGCCCACCCTGCTCGAGCAGCTGGACGACTACGCCGCGCGACTGGAGGGCGGCCGCCTGAACGACCCCCTGCTGGCCCGCCTGGTGGACCCCGATCTGGGCCGCCTGTCGCGGGAGGACAGGCTGGCGTTGTTGCGGGCCTGCTTCCACCTCAACGCGCCAACCATGCTGGAGCCCTTCCCTGCCTTCCAGCGGTTGCGCGAGCTCTGGCAAGAGGCCGGCGAGGCGGGGGTGGACTATCTGTCCGGTCAGTATTTCGCGGATCTGGTCACCTGGTATCACCTGGCCTGGACCGGCGAGACGATCCGGCGTGGCTATCCCCTGGTGCTGCAATTGATCGACAAGGGCAGCGGCTTCGACATGGTCGAGCGCCAGGCCCTGTTCGGGCTGATCCGCGAGGTGATCCGGGGCCTGATCCCCCGCTATCGTGCCCTGGCGGCGCGCGGCCAGGTGGAGCTGTCCAGCACGCCCCATAGCCACCCCATCGCCCCGCTGCTGATCGATTTTCAGGCCGCGCGGGAGGCAAGACCGGAGCTGCCGCTGCCCGAATCGCCCGGCTATCCCGGCGGCGCCGAACGGGCGCGCAGGCATGTGGAGGCAGCCCTCGCCAGCCATGTCGAGCGCTTCGGTGCCCCGCCCGACGGCTTCTGGCCCGCCGAGGGCGGGGTGTCCGAGCCGGCCCTGCGCCTGTTCTCCGCGGCGGGCATCCGCTGGGTAGCCAGCGGCGAGGGGGTGCTGCGCAACAGCCTGAAATCCGCCGGGCTCGACACAAGCCGCCCCTGCCAGTGGCTGTGCCGGCCATACCGGATCGGCGGAGCGGACACCGCCTGCTTCTTCCGCGACGACTACCTGTCGGACCTGATCGGCTTCGAATACAAGAGCTGGTTCGCCCGCGACGCGGTGCGCCATTTCCTGCACAGCGTCGAGGACCGCTACCACTATTCGCCCTGCGAGGCACCGGTGGTGGCGGTGATCCTGGACGGCGAGAACGCCTGGGATTTCTATCCCTACAACGGCTGGTACTTCCTGTCCGAGCTCTATCATGCCCTCGCCGAGCACCCGCTGATCAGGCTGACCACCTTCTCGGAATACCTGCGCGGCCACCCGGAGCAGGTCGTCGAATTGCCGCGCCTGACCGCCGGCAGCTGGGTCTACGGCGACTTCACCACCTGGATGGGGGAGGCGGCCAAGAATGCCGCCTGGGACCTGCTCTGCGCGGCCAAGGTCGAATACGACGCGGTCCTGGCCAGTGGTGTCCTGTCCGAGGAGGACGTCCGCCGGGCCGAGGCGCTGCTGCGTTCCTGCGAGAGTTCCGACTGGTTCTGGTGGTTCGGCGGTGCGAACCCGGCCGACAGCGTGGCGGCCTTCGACCGCCTCTACCGCGCCAAGCTCCGGCAACTCTATGCCGCGCTCGGGCGCCCCGCGCCGGCCGGGCTGGACGCGCCCTTGTGCCGCGGGGGTGGCCCCGCCGAGGCGGGCGGCGTCATGCGTCGCGGCGGCTGAGCCGGACACCGGTCGGGTTGGCAGGGCGTCCTGTTACACTTGCCGCATTATGGATGCGGAGCCTGAAATGAACGACGAGGTGGTGCGCAAGGGCAAGGTGGTGTTCATGACCTATTCGGTCCTGGACGAGGCGGGGCGGGTGATGGGCCAGCAGGACATGCCCACCGGTTATGTGCACGGGGCCAGCAGCGGTCTGTTCGAGGAGATCGAGCGGGCCCTGGAGGGGCACCGTGTGGGCGACCGGGTCGAGGCGACCCTGACCCCGGATGCCGCCTTCGGGCCCCACGACCCCAATCTGGTCCTGGTCCAACCCTTCGATCGGGTCCCGCCGCCCTACCGGAGGCTGGGGGCCGAGGCCGAGTTCCAGAACGAGAAGGGCGAGGTCCTCACCTTCCGGGTGGTCAGGATCGCCAACGGCGAGGTGACCCTGGATGCCAATCATCCCCTGGCCGGGCAGAACGCCACCTGCCTGGTGGACATCGTCTCCGTGCGCGACGCCACGGCCGAGGAGATGAGCACCGGCTTTCCCGCCGAGCAGGGGCCGCCCAAGCTGCACTGAGGGGTCGGCCAAGAAAAAGGCCCGCTTGCGCGGGCCTTTCTTTTTACGGCGGGATGCGCAAGCTTATTTCGGGCAGTTGTCGTCGCCGGGCACCTTGCCGGGCAGCAGCATGAACTGCTCGAAGGGGCCCATCACGCTCATCGCCTCGCCCTTCGGGCCGCTGAACTTCAGACGACCGAACATCATGGCCTTCATCGGGCCGTATTCGCCGGCGCCCATCTCGCGCCAGCGCTTGGTCTCGGCGTGCATGATGTAGTCCTTGCCCATGTCCAGGGCGGTCCCCGTCACCTTGCCGCCATAGGCGCAGAAGGCCTTGCCATCCTTGGGCACGATCTTCATCTCGGCCTTGACGGCGTCGCCGCAGTCGGTCCGGTACATCTGGATGATCTTGTAGCCGCGGCCACCGTCGTTCTTGATCCACTTCTCGCCCAGTTCATTGGTGAGGATGGCGTTGGTGTTGAACGACTGGCAGGCCTGGGCGGCCCAATCGCCGGACATCAGCGGGGCGGCGGCGGCCTGGGTGGCGACCATCAGGCCGGCGGTGGCCATCAGGCCGATGAGGGTGTGCTTCATAGGGATCTCCTAGCAGAAATTTATACTAATAAAACCGGCGGCAAGGTTAGCCGCTTGTGTCCCGGCTGTCAAAAACCGCGCCCCCGGCGCGGGATCAATGCGGCAGGCGGCTCTTGAATGCCCCGTACAGCCAGGTGCCATGCAAGGCCCCGGCGAGCACCACGAGGGCGCCGACGGAACCGGTGCCGACCATGGCGAAGATGGGGCCCGGGCACAGGCCGATCACCCCCCAGCCGATGCCGAAGGTCAGACCGCCGGCCAGGTAGTTGATCTTGCCGGGCGCCTTGACCGGGATCTCGATCGGCTTGCCGTCCAGGGAATGCCGCTGGCCGATGCGCCTGATGATCTGGATGCTGATGAACCCCGTGGCGATGGCCGAGAACAGGATGCCGAACATGTGGAAGCTCTGGAAATGGAACATTTCCTGGATGCGGTACCAGGAGACCGCCTCCGCCTTCACCAGGGTGAAGCCGAACAGCAGGCCCGCGAAGAGATAGGGAAGATATCGGATCATTTCAGCAACCAGGGAACGAGGAACCAGGAGGAGAGCAGTCCGCCGCCGAAGATGCCCAGGACG
>JALOTG010000094.1 GCA_025458005.1 Thiobacillaceae bacterium | reverse complement strand
GCGGGTCACCAGCAGGTGCCTTTCCAGCACCTCGCCCGCCACATCGCCCACCTTGATCCGGTCGCCGATCTTGAAGGCACGCCGGTAGATCATGGTGTAGCCGGCAATGATGTTGCCGATGACGGTGGTGGAACCCAGGGAGAAGACCAGGCCCATGAACAGGCTGATGCCCTTGAAGGCATCGGTTTCCGAGCCGGGGATGTAAGGGTAGGCCACCACCAGGGCGAAGACGATGACGAGCAGGCGCACGATGCGGTAGGTGGGCCAGATCACCTCGGCATCCAGGCCCGCCATCTTGATGCTGCCCCGCTCCACGCCGCTGAAGAACAGCACGGTGAGCCGCAGGACATAACGGGTCACCAGGAACACGATGAGCAGGGTGATCAGGCTGGGGATCTCCCTGACCAGGGCCGTGCCCATGGCCCGCAGCGGGTCCATGATCAGGTCGAACATGGCCCGGGCCGCCGGCCGGGTCCAGGGGTAGAGTTCCAGGACGAAGTTGAGATAGAAATAGATGGCCAACGCCGTGATGAGCCGCTGCAGGCCCTTGAGGATGCCGTGCAGCGCCCGCCACAACTGGCTCGCGTCGAACAGATGCAGGGTTCCCCGTGCCACGCCCTCAAGGTGCGCGGCCATGCGCCGCGTGGCAGTCGCCTCCAGCCAGCGATAGCCGCGCCGCAGTGCGAAGATCAGGCCGGCCAGCGCCAGCGTGGCGCCCAGGGCAAACAGGGTGTGGGTGAGCAGGACATCCGGGCTGCGATCCGCGCGGTAGGTCGCGATGGCCTCGGCAATCCGCTTCCGATACAACTCCGCCAGGATATGGCGGCGGACGTCTTCCATCCTCGCATCGGCGTCCAGCACGCTCATGAGCGGGCGCTCGCCGACGAGGATGGTGCTCTTTTCCTCGGCTTCCGCGACCCGCAGCGTGGACACGGAAACGCCGCGGTCATCGGCGATGGCGCGGATGCGATCGGCGATGTCTTCCGCCCGCTGTGTCGCCGGGTAGGCCCTGGTCCCGCGCACCTCGAACAGCGGCACGGCGTCCAGCCTGACCTCGGCCCGCTCCACCGTGGCCGACGCCTCGGCGGGAGGGGCTTCAGCATGGACTTCGGACGGTCCAGCCGCCACCACCATGCAGGCCAGCATGAGGCCCCAGAACAAGACAATCTTGCAAGACGCGCTCATCACGACCCGTCCCCCCGGTTGGCAGTCAAAAGGCGCCGGCCGTTGCCGGCCCCTCGCGCGCGGTCCGGCGACAGCCGGGTTCGGTGGCTTACTTCTTGGCTGGCTTGACGCTGATGGCCAGGGCCTCGAAGAAGGTCAGTTCCACCTTGTCGCCCACCTTGAGGTTTTTCAGCATCTTCCTGAACTCCGGTTTTTGCACGGTGACCGTGCGGGTCTTGCCACGGGGGCCCGTGAATTGCACCACGTTCCGTAAACGATCCACGTACTCGATCTGCACCGTGGTCGTCAGGGCCGTGCCCACGCCGCCACCGGGGCGCTCGCCGGGCGCCGCCCGGACCACGGCATCGGTGAGCTTGACTTCCCTGCGCGAGGCATCGGGGGCCTTCAGCTCCGCGGCCACGCCTTCGTAGTATTCCACCGTGACCTTGTCGCCCACCTTCAGCTGCTCCAGGTTCCGGACCTCCTGGCCGGCCTCCAACACCACCGTCTTGCCCTTCTCTCCGACCAGTGTGACCGTGCGCTCCTTCAGGTCGATGGCTTCCACGGTGGCGCTCACCTTGCTGATGGTCATGGCCGTGGCGGCATCGCCCTTGGCCGTCACGGCGGACTTTTCCTCCGTCTTCACGGCGGACGCGGGGGCCTTGGCGGAGGCTGCGTCGCCGGCAGCGGCGGCGACGGCAAAAGTCAGTGACAGTGACAGCACGAGGGCCGAGGCCAGGGTCAAGGGGGTCTTCATGGTGGGGTTCCTTTCGGTTCAGGTTTCAAGACTGACGCCATCAGGCCCTGTGGCGGTGGCCGGACCGCAAGAGATACGCCCGGGCAATGGGGCGTATCGCGCGAGGGCATGCAGCCTATCTCACGATCCAGAATAGCGCCAGCACATACAGGGCCGACATCGCCAGTTGCGCCAGCGTGATGGGCAGGCCGTAGCGCATGAAATGCATGAAGCTCACGTGTTCACCGTGCTTCGCGCAGATGCCGACGCTGACGATGTTGGCCGAGGCTCCGATCAGGGTGGCGTTGCCCCCCAGGGTGGCCCCGAACATCATGGCGATGAACACCGGCACGGCCGCCGTGGGCCAGTCGGTGAAGCCCGCGGCCAGGGCGGTCTCCGGCACCACCTCGGCGGCCACCAGATAGCCCTTGGTCATGACCAGGGAGGCGGCCACCACCGGGATGTTGGCCAGGACGGCCGACAGCACGCCGATGCCGGCCAGCAGGGCCAGGGCCACCAGCGCGAACTCCACGCCGAACCAGCCATGCAGCTTGAGGGCCAGGCCCTGCAGAAGACCGGTCTTGGTGAAGGCCTCCACCAGGCAGAAGATGGCGCCCAGGAACACCAGGGTCTTCCAGTCGATGGCGCGGAATACATTGTCCACCGATTCCACCCTGGCCCCGTAGACCACCAGCAGGGCCAGGGTCGCGCCGATGATGGCCACCGCCGGGGGGACGATCCGGGTCGGCAGCAGTTCGCCCACCAGGAACAGCGCCACCATCACCATCAGCGTCGCCAGGGCAAAGACGACGAACAGGGGCCGCTCGATGGGCGGCGGGCTGGCGCTGGGCGGAACATCGACCCGCGCATTCCACACTTCGGGCAACAGACGGGGCAGCAGCGGCAGGATCACCAGTACCGCCAGCAACCCGGCCAGGCTGACCTTCTGCAGATACTGGCCGAAGGTCATGCCGATGGAACTGCCCACCAGGAAGGTGGCCGGGTCCCCCACCAGGGTCAGCATGCCGGCGGAGTTGCTGACCACCGCCGTGATCACC
Source organism: Thiobacillaceae bacterium (assembly GCA_025458005.1). Lineage (GTDB taxonomy): Bacteria > Pseudomonadota > Gammaproteobacteria > Burkholderiales > Thiobacillaceae > JALOTG01. The sequence goes on along the minus strand of JALOTG010000094.1, from coordinate 14,425 downwards.
ATGGGCCCGACGATGCTGACCTTGAGGGCCCGCGCCACGCCGATGATGATGGGCGCCATCAGGATCACCGTGGTGGCGTTGGGCAGGAAAGCGCACACCGGCGCCACCAGGGCCACCAGCAGGATCAGGTAGCGCCTGCCACTGCCGCCGGTGGCGCGCAGGTAGAGGGCGCCGATGCGCTCGAAGACGCCGGTCTTGCCCAGCACGTAGGCCACCACCATGCCGCCGAACAGCAGCGCCAGCGGCCCGCCCGCCGTCTGGGACGCCGCGGCGATGTCAGGTCCCCGCAGGATGCCCAGGGCAATCAGCACGCATACCCCCAGCAGGGCCACGATCGCCATGTCCATGAGATCGAAGGCGATGACGATGATCACGCCGGCAAACACCGCCAGGGTCAGGTAGATCTGAAAATCGGTCATGCGAAGTCTTCCCTCAGTCGAACGGGGGCGCGTACATCAGGCCGCCCTGGGTCCACAAGCGGTTCGGGCCGCGCTCGATGCGCACCGGCCCGCCGCCGCCGAGGTTGCGCTCATACATCTCGCCGTAGTTGCCGACCGCCTTGATCACGCGCACGACCCAATCGCTCTGCACGCCGAGCGCCCGCACAAGGCGCTTGTCCTTGCCGCTGGCCAGACGCCAGCCGGCGCCCCGGGATTTGTTCACGACGGCCTCGACATTGGCGCGCGTGACGCCGAATTCCTCGGCGGCGATCAGCGCGAAGAGCACCCAGCGCACCAGGGTGGTCCACTCCGCGTCGCCACCCCGCACGACCGGGCCGAGGGGCTCCTTGGAGATCACCTCGGGCAGGATGACGAACCGATGCGCGCCGCCTGGCGCCCGCGCCCGCGCCGCCGCGAGTTGCGAGGTGTCGGAGGTCAGCGCGCGGCAGCGGCCGGAGAAGAAGGCTTGCGCCAGCTCGGTCGCGGAGTCGATCACCAGTGGGGTCACCAGGATGCCCCGCGCGGAGAGATATTCGGTCAGGCGCTGCTGGTGGGTGGTGCCCTTTTCGACGCAGACAGTGGCGCCGTCGAGGTCGGCCAGCGAACCGATGCTCGCCGATTTCTCTACCATGAAGCCTTGCCCGTCATAGAACAGCACGCCGGGGAATTGCACCCCGAGCAGCGCCTCCCGGGTCAGCGTCCAGGTCGTGTTGCGCAGCAACAGCTCGATCTGGTTCGACTGCAGGGCCGGGAAGCGGGTCGATGCCTTGAGCGGTACGAACTGGACCTTGTCCGGATCACCCAGGACCGCCGCCGCCACGGCGCGGCAGAAGTCCGCGTCCAGCCCCCGCCAGCGCCCGGCCGCGTCCCGTTCCGAAAAACCGGCAATCCCCTCGCTCACGCCGCAGCGCAACAGACCGCGCGCCTTGACCGTGTCGATCTGCGCGCCGGCCTGGACCGGCAGGCCCACCAGCAGGGCCAGCAGGGCGAGGATGAGGCGGTGGATCATAGTCATGGCGGTCACGATAAAGTCACAATTGACGTAAGTATAGTTTTCCCCATCGCCGTTCATGAACAGTGAGCTGAACCCGCCGGCGCCCACCTGAGCCCATGAAGGCGAGCCCGTGAGCTTGCCCGCAATCCCGTTTCCATACCAAGCTGATCCAACTAACCCCTCTTACGGAGTCCCTCGTGTCCTTACCCAACACGGCCCTGCCAGCCCTGGCCTGCCTGGGTACCGTCTTCAGCCAGCCGGCCCTGGCCACTGGGAACGATGCCTGGAACTACGAAGCGCCCCACTGCCTGCATGCCGGGGCCACGCAGGGCGACGTCGGCGTGACCGGCAAAGCGGACGCATCCTTCAGCGATATCTGGGACCCTCTGGACATGGGCTTCATGGGCATGTTGACCGCCCGCCAGGGGCACGGAGACTGGGCCTCGATCTGGTCTGCATTGCATGAATCCGGAAGACGACACGTCGCGGTCGGTGACGGGGCCCTCGGCAAGGTGACGGTCAAGGGCGCCTTGGACATCGAGACCTCACTGGAGATGGCCATGGCGTCAGTTGGCTACCGCCCGCCGGACGACAGACCAAGCTGGACTACCAGGCCATCGCCGGCGTGAGCTGGGAGTTCGCCCGGGATTTCACGGTCAAGCTGGGCTACCGACACATGTTGGCACTACGAGGAGGATGGCATCGCCTGGGACATGACCGCGAGCGGCCCTTAGCTGGGCTTGGGCGTGCGCTTCCGAGCCCCCGTGGCAGGGCAGCCGCCATGTCGGCCTAGACCTCAGGCGACCAGGTGCGCCTTGCCGCGACATGCGGTGGGCCCCTGGACGAACGGTGTCGGTCAGCGGCGTCACCGAGGCAACTCGATATTGCGGAAAATGGATAGGACAGGCTGGGTAGGGGGGCTAATATGAAATATGCAACTGTGACGGGCGGATCGAGCCGATCCGGGGCCCGTCGACAGCCAATACTGGATCGGCGCATTCGGAGACCAGACGATGCTCAAACGACACGGTTCGAAATTTCCTTCCTTGCTCGGTCTTGTTGCCTTGCTGTTGTTCATGCTGCCCATGGGCACCGCCCAGGCTAGTAAAGCCCCGGAGATCGACGCTAACGTGGATGCCGCCTTGGCCGAATTCCGCAAGAGCGTGAAGGGCGCCGACGAGTACCTCGCTTCAGCCAAGGGGGTGCTGGTGATACCCGAGGTCAGGAAGGTCGGCTTCGTCATCGGTGGCCAGTGGGGTGAAGGCGCCTTGCGGGTGGGTGGCGCCAGCGTGGAGTACTACAAGATGGAGTCCGGTTCCGTCGGCTTCCAGGCCGGCTACCAGAAGGCCCAGTTCGTGTTCATCTTCCTGACACAGGAAGCTCTTGATAACTTCCGCGCCAGCAAGGGATGGACGGGTGGCGTGGAGACGGGGGTCACGGTAGTGGACCAAGGCATCGGCGCGTCCGCTGATACCCTCAAGTCCAAGTCCTCGGTGGTCGCCTTCATCTTCGGCAGGGAGGGCCTGATGGGTGGTTATTCCCTCAAGGGAAGCAAGTTCACCAAGATTGAGCCCTGAGCATAGGAAAACCCGTCCTCGATTCTTTGACTGAAGGGCGTCTTGCATCCCGGGGGATGGCGCGAGCGCCATCCCCTTTATTGTTCGTCGGGTTTGACGGGCATGGCTGCGCTAACACGCATCGGCGGGATCATCGGACTGGCGCTGTTCGCCCTGCTGCTGGCCGGGATAACCGCCTGGGGGGCGCTCGCCCTGTATTACTCCGACCTGCACAACGCTGCCCTGCGGGTCATGTTGGCCGCGGCCTTCTCGCTGTCGGGCCTGGCGGCGATCATCACCCTTGTCTGGCGGGGGCCGCGCCGGCGGACGATGACCGCCTTCGCGGCCTTGTTCCGTGCTGCTGGCCTGGTGGAGCGGCATCGAGCCCTCCAACGAGCGGGACTGGCAGCCCGAGGTGGCCCGGCTGGCCCATGCGGAGATCCGGGGCGATCTGGTCACGGTGCGCAACATCCGCAATTTCGATTACCGCAGCGAAACCGATTTCACCCCGGCCTGGTACGACCGGACCTTCGACCTGAACAAACTGGAGTCGGTGGATCTGGTCGCCGTGTACTGGATGGGACCGGCCATCGCCCACACCATCCTCAGCTTCGGCTTCGCGGGCGGCGACCATCTGGCCATCTCCATCGAAACGCGCAAGGAAAAGGGCGAGGGCTATTCCACCATCAAGGGCTTCTTCAAGCAGTACGAGCTCTACTACGTGGTGGCCGACGAGCGCGACGTCATCCGCGTGCGCTCCAACTACCGCAAGGACCCGCCCGAGGACGTCTACGTCTACCGCGTGCACGGCAACATCGACAACGGGCGCCGGCTGTTTCTCGAATACATGCGCCGGATCAACGCCTTGAAGGCAACGCCGGAGTTCTACAATACCGCTACGTCCCGGCCTACCTGTACGAGCAGGGCCGGCTGAACGGCAGCGCGTCCTTCGACGAACTGCGGCGCATGGCCCACGTCAATGCCCGTGCCCAGGCGGCGGATCAGGCCGCGGACTTCTCCCGCCGCATTCGGGAGGGACTGCCGTGACATCGGCCGGGCCTGTTCGATTCATGCCTACGTCATGCGCCCGGGCCAGGCCGGCCCGGTGCGGGACCCCGGTCGATATGAGGGAAGAACGTGTCTAGACATCGCAGCGCCATGCCCTTCGTTGGGGTATTCCCCCGCGCGGGCCAGCTCGGAGCAGTGCTCCTCTCCTTGTTCCTGCCCTGGGTCCAGCCCGGGGCCCAGGGGTCGCAGAACGCGCCGGACGGCGCCAGCCGGGATGCCGTCCAGCGACCGAAGATCGGCCTGGTGCTGGCCGGCGGCGGCGCCAAGGGGGCAGCCCACGTGGGCGTGCTCAAGGTGCTGGAGGAGATGCGCATCCCGGTCGATTACGTGGCCGGCACCAGCATGGGGTCCATCATCGGTGGCCTCTACGCCTCCGGCATGCGTCCGGAGGAGATCGAGCGGGAGATCAAGCAGATCGACTGGAAGGACGTGTTTGTCGACGAACCCTACCGGGAAGATCGCTCCTTCCGCCGCAAGACCGATGACTTTCTCTATGTGCTGCCGGGGAAACCCGGCTTCAACGAGGGCGAGGTGAATCTGCCCCTGGCCTATGTCCATGGCCAGAAGTTCGGCCTGCAGCTCAATCGCCTGACCCAGGGCGTCGGCCAGATCAAGGATTTCGACCAACTGCCCATCCCCTATCGCGCCGTCGCCACCGACCTGGAAACCGGCCAGGAGGTCGTCCTGAAGTCAGGCAACCTGGCCCGGTCGCTGCGCGCCAGCATGGCCGTGCCGGGCGCCTTCGACCCGGTCGTGATCGATGACCGTCTGCTGGTGGACGGCGGCCTCGCCAACAACATCCCGGTCAGCGTCGCGAGGGCGATGGGCGCGGACGTCGTCATCGTCTCCGACCTGGGCAGCGACCTGATGAAGCGGGATGAGATCAAGAGCGCCCTGTCCGTGGCCGGCCAGATGGTCAACTTCCTGTTCGCCCTCAACTCCCAGGCCCAGATCGCAAGCCTGGGGCCCCGGGATGTGCATATCGTCTCCAAATTGGGCGACATCGGCGCCGGCAGCTTCGACCGCATCGCCGAGGCGATGCCCATCGGCGAGCAGGCCGCACGCCAAGCGGCCGACTCCCTGCGCAGGTACGCCCTCAGCCAGGAAGATTTCAGCCGCCACCTGGCCGCCCGCGGGCAGCCTGCTGCGGAGACGCCGACCGTGGCCTTCCTCCGCATAGACAATCAGAGCAAGATCAGCGACGAGGTCATCGCATCGCACCTGCATGTCAAGGCCGGGGAGCCCCTGGATGTCGTACAGCTGGAAAAGGACATCCAGCAGATCTATGGCCTGGAGATCTTCGAATCCGTGCGCTATGAGCTGGTGAAGGACGACGGCAAAACCGGGGTGGTCATCGAAGCCAAGGAGCGGCCATGGGGACCGGGCTACCTGCAGGCGGGCCTGATCACGTCCAGCAATTTCGAGGGCGATTCGGTCTTCCGCTTCGGCATGGCCTACACGAAGACCGCCATCAACCCGCTCAACGGGGAAATGCGCTTCGCCGCCCAGATTGGCGACGAGCCGGCGATCGCGGCCGAGATCTTCCAGCCCCTCGACCCCGCGGCGCGCTGGTATGTCCGGGGCACGCTAGGCTACCAGAGTCAGAACATCAACCTGTTCGACGACGCTGGAAACCGCTATGCCGAGGCCAACGCGGGCGGTTTTTTCGTCGACCTGGGCGGCGGTCGGCAGTTCGGCACCTGGGGCGACGCACGGCTCGGCTATCGCCGAGGCAGCGGAGAAATCGAGATCGGTACCGGGCCGGACATTCCCGACGAGGACTACGACATTGGCGAGGTCTACCTGAAGTTGACCAGTGACAAGCTGGACAGCGTCTATTTTCCGACCAAGGGCCATTTTGTCCGATTGCAATGGCGGCTCTCGCGGGAGGATTTCGGGGCGAATGCCGACTTCGACCAGATCAGCCTGAACTATCACCATGCCTACAGCTGGGGCAGGAACACGCTCATCGGCGGACTGGATGTGGAAAGCACTCTCGACGATGATGCCCCCATCCAGAGCCTGTACCGCCTCGGCGGCTTCCTCAGGCTCTCCGGCTACGACCAGGACCGGCTCACCGGCCAGCAAGCGGGTATCGCCAAGGCCATCTATATGCGCCGCCTCAACGACTTTCCGTTCTTCACGGGATACCTGGGGGCAAGCCTGGAACTGGGCAATGTCTGGCAGTACAAGGACGACATCAGCCTCGACGACACCATCTTCGCCGGCAGTCTCTTCATCGGCGCGGACACGTTCATGGGACCGCTATACTTGGGTTATGGCCACAATGACAAAGGGGACGGCAGCCTTTATATGTTCCTCGGGCCGCTGTTCAGTTTCTGATTGAAAATCCCCTCGGCAGACATTTCCTGACAGTGTGATCTTGAACAAAAGGAGCAAGGCATGAAAATGACGCGCATCGTGTTCGCGGCAACCCTGGGCACCCTGGCCTTGGCGGTGAATGTCGCCTCGGCCCAGCAATATGTCTATCCCAAGGCGGGCCAGTCGCCGCAACAACAGCAGCAGGATGACTACCAGTGCCACCAGTGGGCGGCCCAGCAGACCGGCTACGACCCGACGCGCGCCACTCCGCAACCCGCGCCTCAATCCGACGCAGGCGGCACGGTTGCCAAAGGGGTCTTGAAGGGAGCGGCGGGCGGCGCCATCATCGGCAGCATCGCCGATGGCGACACGGGCAAGGCGGCGGCGGCGGGCGCGGTCATCGGCGGCTTGCGCGGCGCCAGGCAGCATGGCCAGGCGACCCAGCAGCAGGCCGCCGCCGCGAGCGGGTCCGCCGATGCCTACCAGCGGGCGAAGGCGGCCTGCATGGAAGGTCGGGGGTATACCGTCAAGTGAGGCCCCGGCCTGGCGGGCGGGCGGACGATATGGCCGCCACCCGTCAGTCCTGCGTCGGCCAGCTTGCTGGAGGTCACGGGTCGTCGCGCGGCCCCGGCCCGGGTGATTACTTCTTCTTGTCCCGGCTCGCATCGAGCGCCGATTCGCGCGCCGTCTTGCGCGCCTCACGTGCCTCACGTGCCTCCAGGATGAGCCTGTAGGCGATGCGGTGCTTGTAGATGTTGCTGACGTAGGTGACCGTCTCGGCGCCGATCTTCTCGGCGGCCACGTACTCCCCGTTGCGGAACCAGACGTTCGGGTCCAGGCCCGCGCGGCGGCCTCCTGGCGCAGCCGCGCAACGGGGCCGGCGGCGTCGGCGTCCGCGCGGGCTGCCGAGGTAGGCGACATGGCCGCCGGCCAGGAGACTCTCTACGTCGCCGTGGATCTTTGCTCTGGTGGAGAGCGGCTGGACCGGCAACGGCGGTAACGGTGCCGATGCCGCCCTCCGCGGCATGGCCCGGGCACCTGTTCAGGAGCCCGATGCCTCAGGCACGACTCACACGGGACGTCACGGCAATCAGCGCCGCTGCTCCACCGCCCACACCGCCGCCTCGACGCGGGAGCGCAGGCCGAGCTTCCGGAGCAGGTGCTTGACGTGGACCTTGACGGTGCTCTCGGCGATGTCCAGCTCGCGGGCGATGAGCTTGTTGCTGCGGCCGAGGGCGATGAGGTCGAGGATGCGCCGCTCCTGCTCGGTCAGGCCCGCCTCGTCGGGATCGCGCGGGCGCGTGTCCTGGCGCATGGAACGGGCGAGCAGGGCGGCCAGGCGATCGGACAGGGTCATCTGGCCGGCGGCGGCCTCCTTGAGCTTGGCCAGCAGCACCTCGGGCTCGGTCTCCTTGAGCAGATAGCCGTCGGCGCCGGCGCGCAGGGCCGCCACCAGGTCGGCGGCCTCGTCGGACACGGTGAGCATCACCACCCGCGCGTCCGAGCCCCAGGACTTGATCACCTTGAGCACCTCCACACCGTCCATGCCGCGCATGTTGAGGTCGAGCAGGATCATGTCCGGCTGCAGCCGCTCGGCCAGCTCCAGTCCCTCCTGGCCGGACGAGGCCTCGCCCACCACGTCGAACTCCGGTTCCGGCTTGATCAGCTGCAGCACGCCCTTCCGGAACAGGGGGTGGTCGTCGATCATCAACAGGCGCTGGGGGGTGTCGGGATTCATGTCGTGACCGCCTTGACGGGGATGGCGACGGGAAGCAGGCCCGCCGGCCGGAAGCGTAGCACGAGCCGGGTTCCGCCACCGACCCGCTCCTCGACGCGCAGTTCGCCATGCAGGGTGCGGGCGCGTTCCTCCATGATGGTCATGCCGTAATGGTGCACGTCGGCGGACTTGAGGATGCCGACGCCGTCGTCCTCGACCACGGCATTGATCCATCCCGTCGCGTCGCAGCGCACGTCTACCCAGGCATGCGCCGCGCGGGCGTGGTTGAGCACGTTGGAGAGCGCCTCGCGGACGACGTGCAGGAGATGGATCTCCTCGTTGGGAGACAGCGGACAGCGGTCGAGCTCGACCGCGAGGCCGATGTCCAGCTCGCCGCGCTCGGCGAACTCGGCCACCGTGTCGGCCAGGGCGCGCTTGAAGTCGCCGCCCTCCATGCGCAGGCGGAAGGTGGACAGCAGCTCGCGCAGCTGCCGGTAGGCGTTGCTCATGCCCTCGCGCAGTTCGGCGAGCATGTCGCGCACCTCGCCCTGCTTGTCGGCATGGCCCATCACCGCCTGCAGGCGGCTGACCTGGATGCGCATGTAGGCGAGCGACTGGGCCAGGGAATCGTGCAGCTCGCGGGCGATCACCGCGCGTTCCTCGAGCAGGGCAAGGCGGCGGCTCTGCTCGATGCGCTGCTCGGCGCCGATCGCCACTCCGATGTGCCGCGACAGCGCCTCCAGCAGCTGCACCTGCCAGGCCTCGGGGTGGGACCCCGCGGGCGCTTCCACGATCAGCACGCCGTACTGGCGCTCCGCGTCGGACAGCGGGAAGGTGAGCAGCTGGCGGCCGTCGGCCGCGATGCTGACGCGCGGCGTCTCGGTCCCGTGGCACCACCGGCACTCCTCCCGCGCGCAGGGATTGGCGTCACCGTCGACCATGGTGGTGGCCAGCGCCACGCCACGCCGGCCGCCCGGCTCGCCCAGGCAGACGATGCCGTGACCCATGCCGAGGACCTGCTCGATGTCGCGCAGCACCGACAGATAGGTCTCCCGCCCGGGGGGCGCGCCGTGCAGCCGGGCGATGGAGTGGTAGAGCAGCTCCAGGGAGCGGTTGCTGCGCGTCAGTTCCTCGGTCTTCTCCGCCACGCGGGCTTCCAGGTTCTGGTAGAGCTTCTGCAGGTCCTCGGTCATCAGGTTGAAGGACCGGCCCAGACGGCCCAGTTCGTCCTCGCCGATGTGCCCGGTGCGCACCGTCAGATCGCCCTGGCCGGCCTTGGCGGTGATGGCGAGCAGATCGCGCAGGGGGCGCACCAGCCCGTTGTGGATCAGGTAGACGGTGAGCAGCACCACCAGGACCGTCACCACCAGGGCGACGCCCAGCACCATCTGCATGACCAGGATCTTGGCCTCGGTGGTGCGTTCCAGCTGCTTGACCAGATGGTTGATGTCGGCGACGAAGGCGGACACCTCGGCCAGCATCGCCCGCTCCTCGGCTGGCGTCGGCGCGGCCGCGGCGCTGCTGAAGCGGGGCCGGACGCGCCGCTGCCAGGTGTCGCGCACCCTTTCGTAGCTGGACGCCAGGCCCAGTTCGCGGCTGCCCGGCAGGATGGCCATGATGGGCCCGGCGGTCAGCGTCGCGTCGAAGGCCGCGACGGCCGCGCTCAACTCGGCGTGGTGCGCCGCGTCCTGCGCGTTGCCGCGCGCCAGATAGAGGGCCGCCAGGTGCCAGCTCTGCATGCGCAGGCTGCCGGCCAGGTTGATGGCCTCGCCGCTGCCGCGGGTGGACAGGGCCACCATGCTGGACACCGACATGCCGACGATGGCCAGCAGGGCGATGGCGGCGATGGCCCCGCCCATGCGGGCGACCATGGAGCGCTCGAACAGCGGGGTCCGGGGCGGGTTCACGGGGCATGCCTCCATGGTGGTAGGTCGGGTTCCGGAGGCCCAGCCCTTCGGCATCGAGACGGTCTGACCTCCGGTAGGACGGGCCGGCGCTTCGTGGGACTACTACCTTTTCTCCGCGTGGCCATGACGCGTCGGCTCCGTTTTGCGTGAGGGCATAGATAACAGCAACTTAGCGCATCCGGACCATACCCACAAAGTAGTAATTCAGCCGCGCCGCCCGGCCGGAGCCCCCCTGTTCAAGCCCATTCCGCTGTTCAACACTGGGCCCCGTCGAATTCGGAGTTGAAGGTTTTCTGATCCCGAGGTAATGCGGATGACGCCCAAGCAGCAGAAACAGATCTCGGTCCTGGCCATGAGCACCCTGGCGTTCACGGTGTGCTTCGCCGTGTGGATGATGTTCGCCGTCATCGGCATCCCCATCAAGGCCCAGCTCGGCCTCAACGAGACCCAGTTCGGCGTCCTCATCGCCACCCCGGTGCTGACCGGCTCCCTGATCCGCCTGCCCCTGGGCATGTGGACCGACAAGTTCGGCGGCCGCGTCGTCTTCTTCGCCCTGATGCTGGCCACGGTGGTGCCCATCTGGCTGATGGAGTTCGCCACCAAGTTCTGGCAATTCCTGGTCATCGGCCTGTTCGTCGGCCTGGCCGGCGGCTCCTTCTCGGTGGGCATCGCCTACTGCGCCCGCTGGTACGAAAAGGAACGCCAGGGCATGGCGATGGGCGTGTTCGGCGCCGGCAACTCGGGGGCGGCGCTGACCAAGCTGGTGGCGCCGGCCATCGTCATCGCCTATGGCTGGACCATGGTGCCGCAGGTCTATGCCGCCGCCATGCTGGTCACCGCCATCCTGTTCTGGTTCTTCACCTACGACGATCCCGGGCACCGCGTCCCCGCCCACATCACCGTGCGGGAGCAGCTCCAGGCCCTGAGGGACCCGACGGTGTGGAAGTACTGCCAGTACTACTCCATCGTCTTCGGCGGCTACGTGGCCCTGGCCCTGTGGATGACCAAGTACTACGTCAGCGAGTACGGCTTCGACCTGAAGACCGCCGCCCTGCTGGCCACCGCCTTCTCCCTGCCGGGCGGCGTGCTGCGCGCCGTGGGCGGCTGGATGTCGGACAAGTGGGGCGCCCACCGGGTGACCTGGTGGGTACTGTGGGCCTCCTGGATCTGCCTGTTCATCATGTCCTACCCGAACACCGAGTTCACCGTGAAGACGGTCAACGGCCCGCAGACCTACCACATCTACCTCTCGCCGGAGCTGTTCACCGCCCTGCTGTTTACCGTCGGCGTCGCCTTCGCCTTCGGCAAGGCCAGCGTGTTCAAGTACATCTCCGACGACTACCCGCACAACATCGGCGTCATCTCCGGCATCGTCGGCCTGGTCGGCGGCCTGGGCGGCTTCCTGCTGCCGATCATGTTCGGCGCCCTGGTCGACCTCACCGGCATCCGCTCCTCGGCCTTCATGCTCATGTACGGCGTGGTCTGGGTGTCGCTGATCTGGATGTACACCACCGAGGTTCGCAAGATGGACCTGATCACCCGCAAGCGGCCGATACAGGCCGACGTCATGGAATAAGCCTTCCCCTCAAACCCGCAGACGGAGTCACTTGATGAGCACCAATATCGAAAAATGGGATGTGGAGGACCCGAAGTTCTGGGACTCCACCGGCAAGCGGATCGCCAACCGCAACCTGTGGATCTCCATTCCCAGCCTGCTGCTCGGCTTCGCCATCTGGATGATGTGGGGCATCATCACGGTGCAGATGCTGAACCTGGGCTTCCCCTTCTCCAAGGAGGACATGTTCAGCCTCACCGCCATCGCCGGCCTCTCCGGCGCCACCCTGCGCATCCCCTCGTCCTTCTTCATCCGCATCGCCGGCGGCCGCAACGCCATCTTCCTGACCACCGCCCTGCTGATGATCCCGGCCATCGGCACCGGCATCGCCCTGCAGGACAAGACCACGCCCCTGTGGGTGTTCCAGCTGCTGGCCCTGCTCTCGGGCATCGGCGGCGGCAACTTCGCCTGCTCCATGTCCAACATCAGCACCTTCTTCCCCAAGCGGCTGCAGGGTACGGCCCTGGGGCTCAACGCCGGCCTGGGCAACTTCGGCGTCACCACCATGCAGATCCTGATCCCGCTGGTGATGACCGCCGGCATCTTCGGCGCGCTGGCCGGCGCGCCCATGGAGCTGGTCAAGGACTCCGGCTGGATCCTCGGCAAGATCCCCGCCGGCACTCCCACCTTCATCCAGAACGCCGGCTGGGTCTGGCTGCTGGCCCTGGTCCCGCTCGCCTTCCTGGGCTTCTTCGGCATGAACAACTTGCTGCCCATCTCGCCCAACATCGGCGGCACGATTCCGGCCTTCATCAAGGTCCTGTGGCTGTACGGCCTGGCCTTCGTCACCGCCGGCGTCGGCCTCTATCTGTATCTGCCGCCTGTCGCCGGCGGCCTGGGGCTGCTCAACATGTGGGTGGCCCTGCCCCTGATCATGGTCGGCACCCTGTTCGTGATGAAGCTGGCCGCCTTCGGCGACATGAAGGCCAACATCCAGAAGCAGTTCGCCATCTTCTCCAACAAGCACACCTGGTCCATGACCGCGCTGTACGTGGTGACCTTCGGCTCCTTCATCGGCTTCGCCGCCGCCGTGCCCCTGTCCATCACGGTGATCTTCGGCGACCAGCACCTGTTCGACGCCGCCACCCAGACCTGGACCCACGTCAAGAATCCGAACGCCCCGTCGGCCCTGACCTACGCCTGGATCGGCCCCTTCGTCGGCGCCCTGGTGCGGCCGATCGGCGGCTGGATCTCCGACAAGGTGGGCGGCTCCATCGTCACCCAGGTGATCTCGGCGGTGATGGTGGCGGCCTCGGTCTATGCCGGCTGGATCATGATGCAGGCCTACCACTCGGACACCCCCGAGGTCTACTTCACCCAGTTCCTGGTGACCTTCGTGGTGGTGTTCGCAGCCTCCGGCATCGGCAACGGCTCCACCTTCCGCACCGTGGGCGTGATCTTCGACCGCGCCCAGGCCGGCCCCGTGCTGGGCTGGACCTCGGCGGTCGCCGCCTACGGCTCCTTCATCGCCCCCGAGGTGATCAAGGGCCAGTTGAAGGCCGGCACCCCGGAGAACGCCATGTACGGCTTCGCCATCTTCTACGCCCTGTGCCTGGTCCTGAACTGGTGGTTCTACCTGCGCAAGGGCTCGGAGATCCGCAACCCGTAACGAATCCGTAGGGTGGGTTGGCCGCTTGCGGCGTAACCCACCAAACCCCTGGCGGGTCGCGGCCTACAGCCCGACCCACCCTACGAAACTGCAAGGAGCAAAGCAATGAGTCACTTCCTCGACCGACTGACCTACTTCTCCCACCCGCGCGAGCCTTTCTCCGGCGGCCATGGCATCAAGACCATCGAGGACCGCAAGTGGGAGGACGCCTACCGCAACCGCTGGCGGCACGACAAGGTGGTGCGCTCCACCCACGGGGTGAACTGCACCGGCGGCTGCTCCTGGAAGATCTTCGTCAAGAACGGCCTGGTCACCTTCGAGATGCAGCAGACCGACTATCCGCGCACCCGCGACGACCTGCCCAACCACGAACCGCGCGGCTGCCAGCGCGGCGCGTCCTACTCCTGGTATCTGTACTCGCCCAGCCGCATCAAGTACCCGATGATCCGCCGGCGGCTGCTCGACCTCTATCGCGCCGAGCGCAAGGCTGGCCGCGATCCGGTCGAGGCCTGGTCGGCCATCCAGGCCGACACCGCCAAGCGCGACAAGTACGTGCGGGTGCGCGGCCTGGGCGGCTTCGTGCGCACGAACTGGGACGAGGTGCTGGAGATCATTGCCGCGGCCAACATCCACACCATCCAGAAGTGGGGCCCGGACCGCATCTACGGCTTCTCGCCCATCCCGGCCATGTCCATGATCTCCTACGCGGCGGGCTCCCGCTACCTGTCGCTGATCGGCGGCTACTGCGGCTCCTTCTACGACTGGTACTGCGACCTGCCGGCCGCCAGCCCGCAGACCTGGGGCGAGCAGACCGACGTGCCGGAGGCGGCCGACTGGTACAACTCCACCTATCTGATCATCACCGGCGCCAACCTGCCGATGACCCGCACCCCCGACGCCCACTTCGCCATCGAGACCCGCTACAAGGGCACCAAGATCGTGTCGATGGCGCCGGACTACGCCGAGTACGTGAAGTTCGCCGACCTGTGGATGCCGGTGCGCCAGGGCACCGACTCGGCCGCCTTCCTGGCCATGGGGCACGTGGCGCTGAAGGAGTTCTACGTCGAGCGGCAGGTGCCCTACTTCCAGGAGTACGCGCGCAAGTACACCGACCTGCCGATGCAGGTGATGCTGCGCGCGCACGGCGACGGCTACGTCACCGACCGCAACCTGCGCGCCTCCGACTTCGCCGACAAC
>JALOTG010000093.1 GCA_025458005.1 Thiobacillaceae bacterium | reverse complement strand
GATTGCGTCTGCAAATGACTGCGTCATTGGCAGCGCTTGGCTGCCGCTTACCCCATAGCTGACTGGCCGCGGCAGTTCATCCTCGACAACTATTGGCCCCCAAACGCCGGGGTCTTCCGCCATTGTTCCGCCTTCAGCTTCGATGCTCCAACGGACATCCTCAACAAACCAGATAAAGCCTGGGATCTGGCTTTGAACGGCCCAGCAGCCGTATTGTTGAAAAGTTGTTTCGATCCACGCACATTCGTAGCACTCTGCGTTTGGATATGCACCGCCTCCAGGGGTCGCCTCTCGATAGATTTTCGCATTCTCGCGACCAGACTCGAAAGCGCCATATTTGAAATGTGGCCCACGCCATTCGAATTGTTCCCAACGAACGGCGGTGCCGAAACAGTCCGGGTAGTCCCACCAATTACATTGGCTATACTCCAATTCGCTGCTTGTGTATGTCGGCTCGCTTCCATAAACCCACTCAAACGTCAAAAGAGACCCGTCGGAATCGTAAAACACGTCCAGCACATAAGGGCCGGAGGTCCTGTCCACCGTCATACCAGACCCGGCAGGAGACCATGCTTCCACCTTGAAACTGTTGTATCGCATGCGCGCGACACTCTGCGACACGCCTGTCGATGGGATGGATGACTGCGGTGTGCCCCATACACTGGCCGGCTTAAACGCCTGGTCCGCGTCAGACTCCAGCGTACCGCTGGGCCTATCATCTTCGTCCCACTCGATACTCAGCCGAGATACCCGAGTGATCATGTTGACATCGCCGGACGTTGCCCAGATCGACCTGCTCGTGACAATCGCGGCACCTGCCACATGCTCGTCCGCCGCACCGCGCTTCTGTTGGCGCCAGACCCAGCCCCAGCCGGACGATGTCAGCAGTTCGGTCGGCCGGTTGATGGCCGTCGGCGTGATCGTCAGCGTCGTCGCCTTGTAGACATCCAGCAACGACTCAGCGTCTGACGCAAACAAAGTGACGACATCGGGAGTCCCAAAAGGCCCGAGAGACAGCCAAAGCTCCAACCGGCTCAACGCCTCCACGTCGGCCAGTTCCTGCGCCGCACCAGACAGGGTGCCGCTGTTGGCGATGCTCAACGTGCAGCCATAGGTTCCTGGGTACGCGATTCGCATCCGTGCCAACTGAATCCCCGTGCTGTGGGCGTAGGCCAGCCAATACACGCCCTGCGGCGACCTGATCAGGCCCATGCGATCCGGTGCGACGATAAACTCGTTCGGCCAGCCAGGGACGGTCGGCAGAACCTTGAGCCCGATGCGGGCGCGGGCCTGCATCCAAAGCCGCATCAGGCCGGACCATTGCTCGGCCCGGAGGATTCCGGCGTTCAGCGTACCTTGGGTCTCGTCGTCCCACACGACCGCATCATGTGGGCTGAACTCGGACTCCCGCCCAATGTAGCTCGGCAGCTTTGTCCCGCCCGGGCAGGTCTCTGTCGGGTGCAACGACAGGATGCCGGTGAGATATTCGGATCGCGGCGGATCGGACCAAGGAATGACCGTGGCGCCCGCGGTGTGGTAGTCCATCAGATAGGTGCCGACATGCACCTCCAGCGGATAGCTGACCGGGTCGCCCCACGCCAGCACGCCGTTGTCGCTGCCGGTCCCGTCCACAGGTTCCCGCGGAACCTCCGGCAAGTCCAGCCACCGCGCGGACGTGCGCGCCCCCAGCACAGGCCCGCGCACGCGCTGCGCGATGCGGAGACGCAGCCTGAAGCGCAACAGCGACTCGATCTCGCGGCGCAGGCGGTCGGAGGCCACGGCTAGGTCGGGACTGTGGGTTCTGCGGCGCTGGAGCGGCCGCCCAGCACCGCGACGCGCACCTTGGGCGGGGCGATGGCGCCGCGCTTCTGCACCCTGCGCCGCCGCAGCGCCACGGCGTTGATGGCCCCTTGCAGCCGCCCCAGGGTCTGGATGCGCCCGCTCATGGGGTCAGGGCTCCACTGGCCCCAGCCTGCGCCAGCGCGTCACCGGACAGGGTCGCCAAAAGGGTTGCGGTTCCACTGGCCCCAGCCTGGCCCAGCGCATCACCGGAAAGGGTCGCCCAGAGGGTCGGGGCGCCATCGAGCGGGTCGATGCTGTACGAGGCCGTGCGCACCGCCTCCTGGCGGTCGCGCGCCGTGCTCGGCACGTCGGGGGTCGTCAGGGTGAACCCTGGGCTGTAGACCTCGGAGCCCTCCGCTGGCAGTTGGCGGTTGGTGACCCAGCCGTCCCAGTCGTCGTCCTGGACCGGGGAATCCTCCTCGCCGCCGACGTGGCTGCCCAGGGTCAGCGTGCTGCTCAGCGTATAGCCGGCGGCCGTCGGCGACACGTCGGGCGCCGCAGGGG
This sequence comes from Thiobacillaceae bacterium, assembly GCA_025458005.1. Classification (GTDB taxonomy): domain Bacteria; phylum Pseudomonadota; class Gammaproteobacteria; order Burkholderiales; family Thiobacillaceae; genus JALOTG01. The sequence continues at coordinate 8,227 of JALOTG010000093.1, read as the reverse complement.
GCGTCAGGCTGTCGCCGGAGGTGCTCCCGGACGAGAGGATCAGCGTCACCTCGCACCCGGCCTGGTGCGAGTCGAAGTCCCACGCCGAGCGCAGCCGCGCCACCTGGCCGACGCCGGAGACGCCGTCGGCGGTGATGGTGCACCAGGACCCCAGCACCGGCTCGGCGGCCGGGAGGACCTGCACGGACATGGTCGATCCGCGCTGCGAGCGGCGGATGCGCGTTGCACCCATGCGGATGGCGGCGCTGAGTAGGGCTGTGCGGGTGGTGGCGTCGAACAGGTCGATCCAATCATGCCCGCCCGACACCTGCCAGCCCTCGCTGGAGGCCGCGAACTCGGGCAGGGTCGTCGCCGGGGTGGAGGCGTCCCAGTCGTCGGTGCCGGGGAACTCGTAGCCAAAGCCGTCGTTCTCGACGCTGCCTACCGCGCCGGTGCCGGTGATGGTGATGGTGTACTTTTCGGTAACGCTTTGCTCCCAGCGGCGCCCCATCTTCCAGGCTGCGTTGATCAGCAGGTTGTCGCCGTCGTCGCGGCAGATCCACACCACATCATCGGGCGGACTGCCACACATGTAAGTCCCGGACGGCCAGATCCGCTCGCCGCTGACGCCGACCTCGGTCCCGGCGGCCAGCCCGCCGCTGGCCAGCACCGCCCAGGTGTTGCCGCCGATGGCCTCGCTGATCAAGTTCCGGCTGGGATAGCCGATGGTGTTGGCGTAGAAGTCGCAAAAGTCGATGTCGGGCCCCGGCCAGCCCACAGACAGGCGCCACTGGTGCAGCCGGGTGTATTGGATCTCGATGCCCAGCACCACCTGATTGATCAGCTCCCGCACCCCGGCCAGGTTGAGGCGGACGGAGCCGTCGTAGATGCCGCCCGCGCTGTGGGCGATGGTGCTGGTGCTCGTGCCCGGGCTCCAGGTCGCCGACTGAAGGGCGCCGCCGGCCAGCCAGATGCTGGCAGGGACGCAGGTCATGGCGTCCTGACACGCCTCCCAGCCGTCGGTCGCGGCGGAAAACAGCGCCTCGTGCCAGTAGGCCCCGGACGGCAGCACCGCCACCACGCCGACGGAGACATGGTCGCCGGCGGCCACCGAGGCGGCGCCAAGGGCCTCGAAATAGCCCTGGAAATTGTCGGTGCAGCGCACCACCCAGCAGCGCTGGTCCGGGGCTGGATCATAGTCCACCCGGTCCACCACGCCGCTGAAGGCCACCCCCACCACGCCGGAGATCGCCACCGCGGCACCAACCGCCGGCTTGGCCCCGCGCACACGGACCTGGGCGATGGCCGCCGCGTCCAGCTCGTGGTCGATGAAGCCGTCGCCGATGCTGTCGGTGGTACGACTGACCCCGCCGATGCTCAGGGCGTAGAGGCTGCCCCAGTCCATCTAGGGCTCCTCGCCCTCGAGGGACCAGGCCAGCAGGCCGGTGCTGGGGTCCCAGGCCCGGCGCACGCCCAAAGTGATCAGGTCGCCGGTATAGAGCGGCGTGATCACGGCGACGGTGCCGGCGCCTTGGGTCGGGCCCGTGCCGGCACCCTGGCCGCGCAGCATCACGCGGCGCTTGGACCAGGCGCTGAGCAGGATGCCGGCGCCGTTGCTGGCGCGCTGGATCGCGCCTCCGATGCGCTCGACCTCGGTGGTGCCCCAGTAGGCCGTCCCGGCGATGGTCACGGTCCCGGCGAGGCCACTGGCCTCGACGCCGTCCAGGCTCCAGGACGAGACCGCGGCGGCCACGTCGTGGCTGATCTGCGGGCCGGCGCTGAGGATGGTCATACTGCCGGCGTCGCCCAGGTGATCCTCCCAGGCCACCGCCACGCCGGCCGTCCAGGGCACCGCCGCCAGGTCGGCGGCCAACTGCCCGCGGCAGCGGATACTCAGGGACCGACGCCCGGAACTGTGGCGCGCGACCTGCACCTCCATCGCCAGGCGCGCGTACAGCGGCACCGAGACGCCGCCGATAGTCAGGCTGCTCATTCGGTGCGGCTCCCACGCTTGGCGGCTTCGAGGCTGATCTCATCGGCGCCGCCGGCGTCCACGGTCACGATGGCGGTGACCGGGACCGAGAACCGCGCCCCGGCCAGGCGCTCGGTGACGGCGGCGACGATGGCGTCGGCGACCTGAGTCGCGGCGGCGGCGGCCCCGGCGGCCACGTCGAAGGTCAGCGGGATCGGCTTGGCGAACGCCGCCTCGACCGCGGCACGCTCCGGGCGGGGCTCGTCCTCACCCGACTTGTCGCCGCGCTTCTTGCCGGCGTCCTTGACCTGATCGACGCCGGCTGCGGCCTTCTCGGCGCGCTTGGCCAGCTCGTCGAGCTGGCGCGCCACCACCTCGATGCCGGCGGAGGTATCGCCGCGCTGGACGGCCTCGGCCAGGCCGCGGTAGGCATTGGTGATGGTCTGGATCGCACGGTCGGCCTGGCCGCTGTTGATCTGGCTCGCGGCACGCGATGCGGCCATGGCCGCATCCTCCCAGCCGTAGGGGTCCTTCTCGCGGGCCTTGGTTTGCTGCGCTTTGGCCAGATCGGCCTGGGCGTCGGCCAGATCCTCGGCGGCCTTGCCGGCCTCCTTGCTCGCCGCGGCATGCTCGCGCAGGGCGTCGGCGCCGAGCTTGATCCCGGCCGCCGCGTCCCCCGTCGCAGCCCCGGCCTGCTGGGCGGCCTCGCCCTGGGCTCGGGCCGCTGCGGTGTCGGCGGTGATCAGGACCCCGGCGCGTTGCAGCTCGGCGTTGAGCTGCCCCATGTCCAGGCGCCAGTCCTCGGTGGCCGCGCTCGCCGCGGCGCTGGCCTGGGCGGCTCCAGCCGCGGCCTGTTCCTGCCGGCCGACTGCCGCCAGGGCGGCGCTGCCGGCCTCGGCAAAGTGCTGCCTGCTGGCCGCCGCATAGTCGGCGGCGGCCTGAATCATCGTCTCCGCCGCTTTGCGCGAGCGGGCGGCCGCCTCCTCAGAGACCACGCCCAGGCGCGCGAGGCCTTCATGGAGCATCGCAAACCGCGCCTGGGTCGCCCCGATCACCGCGGTGATCCCGGCGGCCACGCCCTCCACCACGGCGCGGAAGGCCAGCCACGCCGACTCCAGGCCGGACAGCACCCGCCGCGTGCCCGCCGCCCAGTCCGCCGCGCCGGCGCCCCAGTCCGCCCAGTGCTGCTTGGCCGTCGTCAGCAGCTCGCCGAGGCGCTCCGCGACCGCCTTGGCGCCGTCGCCGATCTCCTTGCCCCAGCGTGCGGCGGTGCCGTCCTTGATCGCCCCCTCGATGGCGTCCGCCAGTTGGCTCAGGTAGCCCTTAGACTGCTCGAAGATCCAGCCCTCGGCCAGGGTCAGCTGGAATCGCTGCCACAGGGCGGTAGCGCTTTCCACCAGGCCGTTCCAGGTGCTCAGCCGCGCGGAACTGGCCCCTTCGCCCAGCTTGCCCATCTCGGCGATCAGCAGGGTGATGGCCTTGCGGCCCAGCTCGCCCTCGGTGGCCATCTTCATGATGTCCTTCGCGGCCACGCCGGTGGCGCTGCTCAAGAGCTGCCACACCGGCACGCCGCGCTCGGCGAGGACCTGCGCGTCCTCCTGTTGCAGCTTTTCCTTGCTCCACGCCTGGCCGAGCTGCACCACGATCCCGGCCAGGTTCTCCGCCCCCTTGCCGGTGCGGGCGTTGTAGTCGATCAGGTCGCCGAGCTGGTCCACCGTGGGCTTGAGGCCCAGGCTGGCCAACTGGGCATACAGTTGCGTGGCCTGGTCCACCTGGCGCAGCCCAAAGGCGGCCTCCAGCTCCGCCAGCTTCTTGGCACCGGCATCGGCGCCGCCCTCCATGGCCGCGAACTGGGTCTTGAGCGCCTCGAAGTCCGCCGCCGCGTTGACGGAGCCGGTCGCCGCCCGCAACAGGCCGAAGCTCGCCACCAGCGAGACGACCTGGGTGCGGATGTCGCCGAGCACGGAGCCCAGGCGGCGAAAGACCCCGCTCGCCGCGTCCCGGGCGGAGATCAGGATCTGGAGGGCGAGGTTTTTGCCGGAAGCCATCCTAGCCCCGCTCGTCCACCCGCAGACCGCCGGACTCCACGATGCGCTTGCCGAGGGAGGTATCGGCGGTGAAGGCCAGCCGGTAGGAGACCCCCAGCACGCCGCCCTGGACCCACTGCTGCACCGTGGTCCCCACGATGGTCGGCGAACCCAGCAGCATGGCGGACGGGGTCGCGTCGGTGCCGCGCTCCACCCGCATGGCGCTCGCCACCACCAGCAGGGTCTCGCCGCTGGCCAGCAGGGGCTCCAGGTCGATGCCCAGCGGCAGGATCTCGTCGGGGTCTTTAGGCGACCAGTCCACGGCGGCACCTCCACTCCAAAATGCGGCGGCGCGCCTGGCGCTGGCCGATGCGCTGCCGCGCCCGCAGGATCTGCCCGCCCTGGGCCGTCTGGCGCGACCAGAAGGTCCCGGTCGCCGTCGCCTGCGCCACCGCCGCGCCGGCCAGGGGGATGCCCGTGAGCAGGTCGGCGCTCGCGCTCGCGCTGGCCAGGGCTGCCCCGGACAGACGCGCCTCCAGGGTCAGTGTGCCGGTGGCGACGGCCTGGGCGACCGCGGCGCCGGACAGCGGGATGGCGATGGTCAGCCCGCCGGCGGCGCCCGCCTGCGCCAGCGCCGCGCCGCTCAGGGTGATCTGGGCCGTGAGTTGCCCCGAGGCCAGGGCCAGGGCGGCGGCCGCACCATAGAGATCGACCAGGCCGACGATGGACCCGGTCGCCTGGGCCTCCGCAATGGCCGCCCCTGCCAGGCGGATGGCGGTCAACAGATCGGCGGACGCCTGGGCCTGGGCCGAGGCGTCGCCGGCGAGGCCCGCCGAGCTGGTCAGGGCGCCGGTTGCCAGCGCCTGCGCCGCGGCGGCGCCGATCAGGCGCACCGCCGTGGTCAGGTCCCCCGTGGCAGACCCTTGCGCCTGGGAGGCGCCGGCCAGTGTGATGGGAGCGACGAGTGTGCCGCTGGCGGCCGCCTGCGCCTGCGCCGAGCCCAGCAACGCGATGGCCGAGGTCAGGCCGGCCAGTCCCAGGGCCTCGGCCAGCGCCGCGCCCTGGAGGCGGATCTGTGCCGTCAGCGCCCCGCCGGCACTCGCCACCCCGGCCGCCACGCCGTCCAGGCGGATCTGTGCCGTGAGGGCAGCGGTGGCACCGGAGACGCCACCAGCCGCGCCGGCGAGCGGGATCTGCGTCGTCAGCGCCGCCGCGGCCGTTGCGACCGCCTGGGCCGCCCCGGCAAGCTCCGCCGCCACCGGGGCGGCCGTCGGGACATGCCGCCTGCGCTGGGCGGCGCGGACGGCATAGTCGAACGGTCGGCGAAAGACCCCAGGCATAGCCGCTAGCCGATTTCCTCAAAGGTCAGCGTGCCGCTGACGGTGATGGAATCCGCCGGCGCCGCGGGGAGCTCCAGGCACATGCGCCGGCTCGGGGCGAGGATGGGCCGCGTCTCTGGGGTCCATACCTTGTCGAATCCGACCCGGATATTCCAATTCCACACGCAGTGCGTGACGATGGTCCCGGCACTCGCCTGGGTGGTGTTGTTCGCTTCACAGGTGCCGCCGAATGCGGGCTGTCCTGGCAGTACCGAGACCGGCGTCACAGACGATCCGCCGCTGCCGCTGGTCGTATGCCCGCTGGTCAGCTCCAGCCGGAGGATCTCCTCAGCGGCATCGCTCACGTCGGTATTCTGCGAGATATGGATGTCGTGGAGCACCACGATGGCCGTTGCCGGCGCGACCAGTTCAAACAGGTCCTGAATCGCCGTGACGGCGACATTGTTGAAAACGGCGGTGTAGATACCAGACATGCGATTACCTCGCTAGCATATAAGCGAATCTGCGCGATGGGATGATGAGTGATGCAGCGGCGGCAGCGCTCGCATTTTTCAAAACCAACGCGATGCCACGCTTAGTTGCAGAGCTGCCGCTCATCGTGACATCAATATCTCCAGTCGCTCCAGCGGACGCATAAGTCCGCGAAGACACCTCGCTCCAGCAGCGGTTTCCGCCGTATTCGTGGTGCTCCGTAAAATCTGTTGCCGGCGTAAAATTTAGCTGCGTGCTTTGCGACAACAGCGCGAAATTCACTACCAACTGATTGGCGGCGGTTGTTGTAACAGACGCCGATCGGATCGTAGTGTCGTTTGTTGTGTACGCGGAATTAGAAGAGCTCTCAACGGCATCCGTCGTATCAACGCCAGAAAACGCATTGATAGAAATTGCTGCGCGAATTGAGCCGCCAAATTCCCACGTATAAGACCCGCTTTCGCTGTCCGCGATGCGCTCATACACATATCCATTCGACCCATTGCCATCAAAATTGATAGCCGCAGCCACTTCAGACCATCCCGATGGTGCAGACGATACCGTGGCGCCACGTGCTATGACTGCTGCCAGCATCAGGTCGTCGTCAGTGACACCGCTCGGAACAGCGCACGCCAGCGATGTAGCCCCGCCGGTAGTAGCCCCAGCATAAGACCTGTACGCGGCCATTATCTGATCCTCGCCATCATATGTGGCCCAGACTCCAATCGGATCGGCCGGCCAGGTGAGCGTAACATCGGCCCACCCCGAACTGCGGCCGTCCAATGCGTGGGCACGCGCCCACCCCTGGATGACCCCGCCAGGCTCGACTGGCAAATCCAGTGTGTGCTGCGTAGCGGTGATGCCAGACTGGCAAACACCCCCGCTCCCACACAACTCCACCGTGGTTCCATCCGGCCAATCTGGCGCTGGGTCCCAGGCGAACGTCGTAAGGACTGACGCCCCTGCTGCTGTGGCGATGGCGAGCAGAAGGACGAGGCCGGCACGGCGGACCACATCAGGGGACCCGAGTGACGGTGATAGTCAGGCCAACAGGCTCGCCAGGCTGCGTGGGCGGATAGGGCGCCGTGGCTGTGACCCAGCCGCTCCAAGCGGATGACAGAGCGCCGTTAGCATTCCGCACGCTGACCTCAATGGGCGCCCCTGGGTCCGCTGTCACGCTCGCCGTACCTGCCGGGGTAGCCGTAGCCGGGAGCGGCACAATGGCGCCAGCAGCGACCCGATAGCGGGCCTCGTAGGTCGGCGCGTCACTCGGCAGGTAGGTCGTCGGATCGGTCCAGCCCCAAGTAAGCTGGTAGGTGTCGGACCAAGCCATCGCCGAAGCGGCGAGCAGCAGGGTAGCCAGTAGCGCGCGAATCATGAGCAGTGCCTCTGTGTGGGTAAGGATTGGCTGCGCCGCTCCAGCCGGATGGCGTCGATCTCGCCCGGGACCGTTGCCAGAACGCGGCGCGTCGCGGCAATGCGCTCGCGCCACTTAAAGCTGGCCCATCCCTTGGCCAGTTGCTCCCGTCGCGTCGGCATCAGTTGTCGACCTGGACGGTCAATGCGTCGATGGCAAAGCTCGGGGCTGCGTCCCCGTTGTTGATGGTCTTGGCGACGGTCAAAGCCGAACAGACCAACAAATTGCCGGAGCTAGCCGCATCCCAGATGCCCCAGTGCGTCACCGACCCCCAGTTGGCCGTGGGCGCCGGGAAGGTGACGGCGGCGGCATTCGAGGCGGTGCCGTTGGTGCCCGAACTCGCACCCGTGGCTGAGCCGTGCGAGCCCTTATAGCTCGCGTCGGCCTTGCTCACCGCAACGCGGGCATAGGACCCACCGCTCACCTCGGTGCCAGCCGCCGAGTCGGAGCAGGCGCTGGTCATGAGTCCCACATAGTGGGTCGCGGGCGGGCTGTAGGCGGTGGTGCGCAGCAGATCGTCCAGGATCTTGTTTTCCAAGTAATCCGTGAACGCGGCTCCCTGCGCCCCCAGCGGCAGCAGGGCAATGGCGGCGACGATGACGAACAGGCGGCGGATCAGCATGATGGGCTCCGTGTCGTGTGGGTGAAGTGATTAGACGGGCCGGCCGTTGCAGTAGACGGCGCTGCCGCTGGTCGGCTTCTGGATGCTGAAATTGAATCCCAGCTCCTGGACCTTGTCCCGACTCTTCAGCTCCGCGTCGCCTTCGGCGCTCAGCACCACGACCGGGAAGTACCAGTCGCGGTCCTCGCCTGCGGTGTTGTCGCTCACGAAACGCAGCGCGCCCTCGAAAGCGCCGCTGTCGTTGCTGGCCACCTGACTCCAGCTCGACACGGTGGTGCTGTAGTCGGCGGTCACGATGGCGCCGATACAGGTCGAGCCCGCGGGGATGTAGATGCGCCCCAGCTCCAGGTCGACCGTGTAGTCCGTCGTCTCGGTGTAGGTGGTGCCGCCGGTCTTGAG
>JALOTG010000263.1 GCA_025458005.1 Thiobacillaceae bacterium | reverse complement strand
TGGGCGGCCACCACCAGCTCGGGGTGGTTGGCCAGGCCCAGGTAGTCGTTGCTGGCGAAGGACAGCAGATCCGCGCCGTCCACCCGCGCGTGGGCACCCTGCCCGCCATCCAGGATGCGCCGCTGGCGCTTCAGGCCCTGGCGCTCCAGCGCGGCCAGGGCCTCGCGCAGCCCGGATGCGGGGCCGCCGGGTCCGGAATCCGGGGCTGGCGTTCCCGGTTCAGCCATGCCCGGCGCAGCGGCGGCCGCCCTCCTGGACCGGCTCGGGCCTGAGGCCCAGCTTCTCGAACAGCCGCCGGTCGGCGTCCGCCTCCGGATTGCCGGTGGTGAGCAGCCGCTCGCCGTAGAAGATGGAGTTGGCACCGGCCAGGAAGCACAGCGCCTGCACCGCCTCGCCCAGCTCGCGCCGGCCGGCGGACAGTCGCACGTGGGAGCGCGGCATGGTGATGCGCGCCACGGCGATGGTGCGCACGAACTCCAGCGGGTCCAGGTCGGCGTCCTGACCACACTGCGCCGCCAGCGGGGTGCCCGGCACCTTGACCAGCATGTTGATCGGCACCGACTCGGGCTGCGGGTCGAGGCTGGCCAGCTCGGCGATCAGCTGGGCGCGCACGCGGCGCGTCTCGCCCATGCCGATGATGCCGCCGCAGCAGACGTGGATGCCGGCCTGCCTGACCTGGGCCAGGGTGTCCAGCCGGTCGGCGTGGCCGTGGGTGGTGATCACCTGGCCGTAGAACTCGGAGCCGGTGTCCAGGTTGTGGTTGTAGTAGTCCAGCCCGGCCGCCTTGAGCCGCTCGGCCTGGCCCGCCTTCAACATGCCCAGGGTGACGCAGGTCTCCAGGCCCAGCGCCTTCACCTCGCGCACCATTTCCGCCACCGCGTCGAGGTCGCGGTCCTTGGGGCCGCGCCAGGCGGCGCCCATGCAGAAGCGGGTGGCGCCGCTCGCCTTGGCGGCGCGGGCGCTCTGCACCACCTCGGCCACGTCGAGCAGGCGTTCCCGTTCCAGCCCGGTGTCGTAGCGGGCCGACTGCGAGCAGTAACCGCAGTCCTCCGAGCAGCCGCCGGTCTTTACCGACAGCAGGGTGGACAGCTGCACCGCGTTGGGATCGAAATGCGCCCGGTGGACGGACTGGGCCCGGAACATCAGGTCGCCGAACGGCAGGGCGTAGAGGGCCTCCACGCGGTCGGGGGTCCAGGCGGGGGCGAGGCCCGCTTCCAGGGCAATGTCGTTCATTTCGCGGCCTCCACGGTGATGTCGCGCCAGTCCTCCTTGCCCGCCCGCCAGACGTCCCACAGGGACCAGGGCACCAGGGCGGCCAAGAACAGCCCCCACACCACCCACCAGCCGCCGGGCAGGCGGGCCAGGTCGTTGGCGAGGATGGTCAGGGCGCCGACGATGCCGTAATAGCGGTAGCCCGCCCACTTGTTGTAGTGGCGCACGCGCAGGTCGGGGTGGTGGGCGATGGCGGCATAGACGAAGATGGAGGCGGCCAGCCAGATCATGATCGGCGGCAGGGACATGGCCATGGGCAGGAAGGCCATCTTCTTGTCCGTCATCGTCTGGCCGAGGCTGAACAGGCTCACCGACAACAGGGTGGTGCCCACCGCCAGGAGGTTGAACAGGCGGGCGCTACGCTTGCAGGACGCCGCGGAGAGGGTGTGCGCATCGGCCATGTCGGGCCCACAATATTGGAAAAACGAGGCATGTTCGGGGAGGGACGGCCGCTTGTCAAATCCGCTCGCATCGATTCTGAACAGCTGCGCAAAACTTGCGCAGCGACACGGCACGCAGCCCTGCCTGCTGTGCGCCGCCCCGGCGCGGGCATCGCCGCTGTGCCCCGGCTGCCTGGCCGAACTGCCGCGCCTGCCCGCCGAGCGCTGCCCGACCTGCGCCCTGCCCACCCCGGGCGGCGAGGTCTGCGGCGCCTGCCTGAAGCGGCCGCCGGCCTTCGTCCGTTGCCACGCGGTCTTCCGCTACGCCTTCCCGGCCGACGTCCTCATCCAGCGGCTCAAGTTCGGCGGCGAGCTGGCCCTGGCCGGATTCCTGGCCGACTGCCTCGCCGAGGAGATCGGCCAGGCCACGCCGCCCGACCTGCTGCTGCCCATGCCCCTGCACCCCCGGCGGCTCGGCGAGCGGGGCTTCAACCAGGCGGTGGAGATCAGCCGCGCCCTGTCGCGGCGCCTGGGCATCCCCCTGGCCCTCGACGCCTGCCGGCGCGAACGCCACACCCCCGCCCAGGCCGGCCTGGACCTCAAGGCGCGCCGGCGCAACCTGCGCCGCGCCTTCGCCTGCGAACCGGCCCTGGCCGGCCTTCGGGTCGCCCTGCTGGACGACGTCATGACCAGCGGAACGAGCCTGGACGAACTGGCCAGGGCGGTCAGGCGGGCCGGCGCGGCCGAGGTGGAGGCGTGGGTGGTGGCGAGGACGCTGCGCGATGACCGGCGGCCCCCGCCAACAACGTAGGCGCGGACCCTGTCCGCGATTCCCCGCCCTGATCCCGGTCAGGGTCCGCTCCTACATGCCCCCCTGCAACCGCCTCAGGCCAGCTCCTCGATGTCATAGATGCGCCTGTGCTCACGGATGGCGTAGCGGTCGGTCATGCCGGCGATGTAGTCGCACACCGTCCGCTCCAGACCGGACGCCGCCCGCTCCTGGTATTCGGGCGGCAGCAGGCGGGGCTCGCGGGTGAAGGCCTCGAACAGTTCTCGCACCACCCGGCGCGCCTTCTCGCTCATGCGCACCACCCGGTAATGGCGGTAGAGGTGCTGGAACAGGAAGCGCTTGAGCGTCAGGTGCTCCTCGCGCACCGCCTCGCCGAAGGCCGCCAGGGGCGGGCAGCGGCGCACGTCGTCGAGGCTCTCCGGCCGGTGTTCGGCCAGGTTGCGGCGGGTCTCGCCCACCAGGTCCACCACCAGGGTGTTGATCATGCGCCGCACGGTCTCGTGGATCAGGCGCCGGTCGTTGAGGGCCGGATAGCGCCGGCGCACCTCGGCGAGATGGCGGCTGAACATGGGCACTGCCTCCAGCTGGTCCAGGGTGATCAGCCCGGAGCGCAGACCGTCGTCGACGTCGTGGTTGTTGTAGGCAATCTCGTCGGCCAGGTTGGCGATCTGCGCCTCCAGGGAGGGGCGCGTGCCGTCCAGGAAACGCCGCCCCAGGTCGCCGAGCCTTTCGGCGTTCTTCCGCGAGCAATGCTTGAGGATGCCCTCGCGCGCCTCGAAGGTGAGGTTCAGCCCCTCGAACTCGGCGTACTTCTGTTCCAGTTCGTCCACCACGCGCAGGGATTGCAGGTTGTGCTCGAAGCCGCCGTGCTCGCGCATGCACACGTTCAGCGTGTCCTGGCCAACGTGCCCGAAGGGCGTGTGGCCGAGGTCGTGGGCCAGGGCGACGGTCTCGATGAGGTCCTCGTTCAGCCCCAGCATGCGGGCCAGGGTGCGGCCGATCTGGGCCACCTCCAGGCTGTGGGTGAGGCGGGTGCGGAA
>JALOTG010000092.1 GCA_025458005.1 Thiobacillaceae bacterium | reverse complement strand
CGGGTCGTTGACGATGTCGCGCACGAAGGCGCCGTCGATCTTCAGGTAGTCCACCCGGAGCTGGCGCAGATAGCCGAACGAGGACATGCCGCTGCCGAAGTCGTCCAGGGAGAAGCTGCAGCCCATCTCGCGCAGGCGTTGGATGAAGCGGGTGGCGGCGCGCAGGTTGGCGACGGCGGCGGTCTCGGTGATCTCGAAGCAGATCCGGGTGGGCGACACGCCGGTGCTGGCGAAGGCATCGACGATGTACTGCAGCATGCCCGCGTCGCCGAGGGACTGCCCGGACAGGTTGATGGCGCACAGGGCGTGCCGCGACTGCTGCGGGCTGCCCGCCAGGCGCTGGAATACTTTCTGGATCACCCAGCGGTCCAGGGCCGTCATCAGGCCGTAGCGCTCCGCGGCCGGGATGAAGGACATGGGCGGCACGATGCGGCCCGAGGTGTCGGTCATGCGGATCATCAGTTCCATGTGCTCCACGGCGTAGGGGCGGTTGCCGAGGGGGACGATGCGCTGCGCGTGCAGCAGCAGGCGGTCCTCCTTGATCGCCTGGGAGAGCTGCTGCGACCATTCCATCTCGCCCCGGCGCCTTGCCGTTTCCTGGTCGTTCGGCTCGTAGACGTGGACCAGGTTGCGCCCCTTGTCCTTGGCCACGTAGCAGGCGGCGTCCACGGCGCTGAGGAGGGCGTGGGCGTCCTCGGACAGGGCGGTGATGGGCGCCAGGCCGATGCTTACCCCCACGTCGAAGGGCTTGTCCTGCCACATGAAGCGGAACTGGGCGACGGTGTCGCGCAGGTTCTCGGCGATCGCCGCGGCCTTGGCCAGGGGGCAGCCGTCCAGCAGCACGCCGAACTCGTCGCCGCCCAGCCGGGCCAGGGTATCGCTGCTGCGCACGTGCTCGCCAAGGTGATGGGTGATCTGGCGCAGCAGTTCGTCGCCGGCGGCGTGGCCGCAGGTGTCGTTGACCACCTTGAACTGGTCCAGGTCGAGGTAGAGCAGGGCATGCTCGCGTCCGCTGGCGCGGGCATCCTCCAGCAGGGCGTGCAGCCGCCGCTCGAATTCGGTGCGGTTGATCAGCCCGGTCAGCGCGTCGTGGGTGGCCGCCCAGCTGAGCTGGCGGGACAGTTCCCGGGCCTGGCTCACGTCCCGCAGCACCAGCACCGCCCCCTCGGTGGCCCCGTCCGCCTGGCGGCGAATCAGGTTGGTGGTCAGCTCGATGAAGTAGCGCTGGCCGTCCCGCGCGGCCAGTTCGCCGGCCACCTGGCCTCGGAGGGCGGTCTGGTCGCCCGTGGCGGGGTTGAAGCCGGTCAGCAGGGGCAGATTGCGTTCCCCGCCGCGCAGGTCCAGCACGCGGGCCAGGGGCTGGCCGACGGCCTCGGCATGGCGCCAGCCGGCGAGGCGCTCGGCGATGGGGTTCAGGTAGGTGACCCGGCCCAGTTCGTCGGTGGTGACCACGGCGTCGCCGATGGAGTGCAGCGTCACCTCGGCGCGGTCCTTCTCGCTTTGCAGGGCCCGCTCGATGCGCGTGCTGCGGCGGATGACATAGCGGGCGACCATCCCGCCGGCGAGCAGGAACAGGCCGCCGATGCCCAGCATCAGGCCGATGGCCGAGCGATAGGCATCCGACGCGGCCTGCCGGGCCGCCTGGCTGGCCTGCTGCTCGTACGCCACCAGTCGGTTGAGATGGCCGAGGACATGGTTCTGGATATCCACCACCTCGTCGACGGCATGGTGCTGGAGGTCGTGGGTCTCGCCCCCCAGCAGCCGGTCGATGATCGTCTGCTGGGCCAGCTCGCCGCGTCGGGCGAAGGCGAAGGCGTCCCTCAGGATGTCCCGCTCGGTGGCATCCAATCGGGTCGATTCCAGGCGCTGCCGGGCGGCGATGAAGTCGCGCGCCATCAGGTTGAAGCGCTGCACCAACTCGTCGCGCGCGAAGGGGTCGGTGGCGTGCAGGATCTGGTGCAGCAGCACGGCCCGTTCGCGGGCGGCGTGGCGCATGGCCCAGACCAGGTCCATCTTCAGGCTGTGGTTCTCGACGATGGCCTGGAGCCCCTGGTTCATGGTGTACATGCGGCTCAGGCCGGTGAGCAGCAGGGCCAGCATGAGCGCCAGCAGCAGGGCGAAACCCATCGAGGTCAGGTGCTTCGTGGAACGCAAGGGGCGCTGTTCTCCGTCGTCGGACGCAAGCAATCGGGGGGCACGCGACGCCCGAAAACCATGGCGTCACCGCCTGGATATCGGCGCGCGCGGTGCAAACTTGATGCGGCCGCTGTTGCACCGCGTCGTGGCGTCACCCGTGGGCGCGCGAGGATGACGGCGCCGCCACCCGTGCCGGGTGGCGCGCGGGCGGGGCGGAGGCGAAACAGCGCGGCGGGCGCCGCCCGGCTCAGTGGGGGGGGTGCGTGTTCGCCGCCACCGCCTTGCGCTCGATGGCCTCCACCAGCACGCGCACCTCCTGGGTGGTGAGGTCCGGATAGGCCTCGTGCACGATGCGCAATGCCAGGTGGTCGATGGAACTGCCCGCCCAGTCCTGCCGGTGGTGGAAGCAATGGTCGATGCGGGCGCGGGCGTCGTCGTAGATGGCGCGCAGCCTGAGGTTCTGGCGGCGATCGCTTTGTTGCCGGCCGATCTCGTCGATGTAGGTATGCATGATGTCCTCCTCTCCTCCAATGAAGCGCGGTCCCGCCGCGCCTCCTGCCTTTATAGACGAACGGGCGGGTGTTGAGCGCCCGTCGCCCTTAGTCCTTGAAGAAGGCCCGCTTGCGGTCCAGGTCGTAGGACCAGGGCAGGCCGGAGTTCTTCCAGCCGTTCACCGCCCGCCGGCCCTTGTTCGGGCCGTCCTTGGCCAGGTCGCCCTCGAAGCCGTCGACCACCGACCAGATGTTGGTGTAGCCGTGCCGGGCGAGCAGGTCGGCGGCCAGGGCGCTGCGGTCGCCGGAGCGGCAGATCAGGACGATGGGATCGGTCTTCTCGATGCCCTTGTCCATCACCCACATCTCGAACTGGCCGAGGAAGTCGGGGTTGGGATAGCGCAGGTAGGTCTTCTTCTCCTCGTCCCACTTCGAGTAGTTCATGATGCCGAACGGCGTCGTGCCGTCAATGCCGGCGGGCGTGCCGACGAACAGCTGCTCCTCGGGCGTGCGCACGTCGACGAACAGCACCCGGGGGGCGTGCTTCTCGAGGAAGGCGGGCACCTCCCTGGCCTCCAGGTAGAGGCCCAGCTTGCTCACCTTGATCTTGGGCAGGCTGGCGGGATCCACCGCCAGCGCGGCGGTCGGCAGCGCCAGCAGGGCGGCGCAGAGGGGGAGGGCGAGGATGGTGCGACGCATGGACAGGCTCCTTTGCATGGGTGGATGGACCGAACCGCGCGGGTCGGCAGACGTTAAGATAGGCAACATCCGGCGTGTCGCGCAATGGGGGCAGGTGCCCCGCGGCGGCCGCGCCGGCCAGCCGATCCACGCTTGGCGCAAGGAGCATGTCATGACGCAATCCGCCCCGGAATCCCTCCCGCCCACGACCGCGGACGGCCTGGTCACCCTCACCCACGTGATCTACGCCCTGCACGCCCTGACCGTGGTCACCGGCCTGCTCACCTCGGCCTTCATCGTCACCGCCTTCCTGACCGGCTGGCCGTCCATCATCGCCGTGGTCATCAACTACGTTAAGCGCGGCGAGACGCGGGGCAGCTGGCTGGAGTCGCACTTCCGCTGGCAGATTCGCACCTTCTGGTTCGCGGCCCTGTGGGTGCTGGTGTCGCTGCTGCTCGGCATCACCCTCATCGGCATCCCGCTCGCGCTGGCGGTGGCCCTGGTGGCGGGCCTCTGGGTGCTCTACCGGGTGGCGCGGGGCTGGCTGCGCCTGAACGACCGTCAGCCGATGCCGCTCTAGTCGGGCAGGACGACGGGCCGGGCACAGTCCGGGTCGTCGTTGCGCGGGCTGTTGACGCGCCGGCCGACCGGCTCCCCGGCCAGATCATCGGCCGGCAGGCCCATGCCCGGCAGTTCGGCCGGGTCCAGGCGGACGGCCTCGATCCAGCGCGCGTACTCCGCGGGGGAGAGGATCAGCGGCATGCGGGCGTGGATCTCGCGCAGCGGCCCGTCCGGCGCGTCGCGGGTGAGCACGGTATAGGACTCGATGGCCTGGCCGTCCGGGTCCGTCCAATGCTCCCACAGCCCGGCGAAGGCCAGCAGGCCGCCGTCGCGGCGGCGGATGCGCCAGGGCTGCTTGCCCTGGGCCTGGGCCTGCCATTCGTAGTAGCCGTCCGCCGGCACCAGGCAGCGGCGCGCCCGATAGGCGGACCGGAAGGCGGGCAGGCGGTCCGCCGTCTCCATGCGGGCGTTGATCAGGCGGTTGCCGATGGCCCTATCCTTGGCCCAGAAGGGGATCAGGCCCCAGCGGGCGAGGACGCACTCCCGGCCCGCCGCGCCGGGACGGACGATGGGCATGAGCTGGGTGGGCGCGACGTTGTAGCGGGGCGCGATGGCCGGGGCGGCGCTCAGGCCGAAGTGGGCCGGGATCTCCTCGACGGCGGCGAACAGGGAATAGCGTCCGCACATGCCCGGGTGGGCTTCAGTCGAACAGGTCGTCCACGTCGGCCTGGGAGACCCGGTCGGCCTCGCGCACCGCCGGTCCGGACAGCCGGCCGCGCTCGTCCTCCTCGTCCAGGAGCAGGTGGGCCAGGCTGTCCTCCATGCCCTGCACCATCACCATCAGCTTGTTCACCACCTGGCCGACCAGGTCCTGGAAGGCCTGGGCCTGGATGATCTCGCTGGCCTCGGCGATGCTCTGCCGGTGCTCCGCCTGCAGGGCGGCGAGGAAGGCGCGCACGTCCGGCGAGCGGGTCTTCGCGACCAGGGCGGCGGCGGCGGCCTGCTGGGCGCGCAGCCGGTCGGAGATGGCCTCCGCGGCATGCAGGGTCTGGGCGGCGGACTGCTCGGTGAGGGCGGAGATGTAGCGCAGGCGGTCGCGGGCGTTGCTGACCACGCTGGTCTGCGGCATGTCGCGCTCGCCGATCTCGTCCATGGTGGCGCGCATCTGTTCCACCATGGCGCTGAGGTCGCGGCGGAGGGTGTCGAGGTCGCTCATCTGGGGTCCGATCAAATGCCCGGCGGGGCGGGGTTGTCCACGAAGGGGGGCGATCGGACTCGGACCCGGCTCGGGTCCGGGCGACGCGCTGCCCGTTCGACGAGTGTTACAGGGGGTAACTACGTCACGGGCGCGGAAAACTTTACCGTCCGCCCGGCGGTCGGGCCGGTCGCCGCTCAGGCCTTGCCGCCGCCGTCGCCGGACCGGAACAGGTTGAGCAGGTCGCCGGGCACCGGGAAGACGATGGTGGAGGACTTGTCGCTGGCGATGGCGGTGAGGGTCTGCAGGTAGCGCAGCTGCATGGCCTGGGGCGTGCGCGACAGGGTCTCGGCGGCGGCCAGCAGCTTCTCCGAGGCCTGCAGTTCGCCCTCGGCGTGGATCACCTTGGCGCGCCGCTCGCGCTCGGCCTCGGCCTGCTTGGCGATGGCCCGGATCATGGACTCGTCCAGGTCGACGTGCTTGATCTCCACGTTGGATACCTTGATCCCCCAGGCGTCGGTCTGGCTGTCCAGCACCTGCTGGATGTCCAGGTTGAGCCGCTCGCGCTCGGCCAGCATGTCGTCCAGCTCATGCTTGCCCAGCACCGAGCGCAGGGTGGTCTGGGAGAGCTGGCTGGTGGCGGCCATGAAGTTCTCCACCTGCAGGATGGCGCGGGACGGATCCACCACCCGGAAATAGACCACCGCGTTGACCTTCACCGACACGTTGTCGCGCGAGATGACGTCCTGGGTGGGCACGTCCAGGACGATGATCCTGAGGTCCACCTTGACCATCTGCTGGATGCCCGGGATGACCAGGATCAGGCCCGGCCCCTTCACCTTCCAGAAGCGGCCCAGCATGAAGATCACCCCCCGCTCGTACTCGCGCAGGATGCGCAGGCTGGCGGCGATCAGGAACAGGACGAGGAAGAAGGCGCCAAGGCCACCGAATTCGAACATTGCAGTCTCCTTTTTTTGTCGGTGAGGGGTGAGGGCTGAGGGGCGCGACTGCCTGAATTCACGCCTCGCTTTAACTCCTGACTCCTCACTCCTTCAGCGGTTCCACCTCCAGGGTCAGGCCGTCCATCGCCGTGACCCGCACGCGCGCGTCGCGGGCGAGCGGCGCGCGGCTCCTCACCCGCCAGGTCTCGCCGTGCACCCGTGCCCAGCCTTCCCGGTCGAGGTCTTCCAGCACCACCCCGGCGGCGCCGACGAGTTCCTCCGCCCCCGTCGTCACCGGCTGGCGGCGCGCCTTCATGGCCATGCCGATGACCAGGAACATGAACAGGGCGGTGCTGGCGGCGAGCGCGGCGATCAGGCCCCAGGGCAGGCCGTAGCCGGGGATGTCGGTGTCGATCAGCATCACCGAACCGACCACGAAGGCCGCCAGGCCCCCCAGCCCCAGGGCGCCGAAGCTGGGCATGAAGATCTCGCCGACCATGAAGGCCAGCCCGAGCAGGATGAGGCCCAGCCCCACATAGCTGACCGGCATCATGTTCAGGGCGAACAGGGCGAGCAGCAGGCAGATGGCGCCGATCACCCCGGGGGCCACGAAGCCGGGGTTGGAGAACTCGAAGATCAGCCCGTAGATGCCGATCAGCAGCAGGATGTAGGCGATGCTCGGGTCGCCGATGACCGCCAGCAGGCGGCTGCGCCAGTCCGGTTCCAGGGCGGTCGGCGACACTCCCTTGATGGCGAGATTCATCTCGCCGCCGGCCACCTTGACCGCGCGGCCATCGAGTTTCGCGAGCAGGTCGTCGACGTCCTCGGCCATCAGGTCGATTACCTTCATCGCCAGGGCCTGCTCGGCGGACAGGCTCACCGCCTCGCGCACCGCCCGTTCCGCCCAATCCACGTTGCGGCCGCGCAGCTCGGCCAGGCTGCGGATGTAGGCGGTGGCGTCGTGGACCTGCTTGCGGGCCAGGGCGTCGCCCGGGGGCGGCGCGGTGGTCGGCTTCCCGGCCTTGTCCGGGCCGGCCGCCCCCTTGCCCTGCCCTTCGGCCGGCCCCGGCGCGGGCCGGTCCTGGCCGGGCTGGGGACCGCCGATGCCGATCGCCACCGGGGTGGCGGCGCCCAGGTTGGTGGCCGGGGCCATGACGGCGACGTGGCTGGCGTAGAGGATGTAGGTGCCGGCGCTGGCCGCCCGCGCCCCCTGGGGCGAGACGAAGGTGGCCACCGGCACCGGCGAGGCGAGGATGGCCTGGATGATGTCGCGCATGGAGGTGTCCAGCCCGCCCGGCGTGTCCAGGGCCAGCACCACCAGCTGCGCGCCGTCCTCGGCGGCATGCTTGAGGCCCCGCACCACGTAGTCCGCGCTGGCCGGGCCGATGGCGCCGTGCACCGTGAGCAGGAGCACCGGCCGCGCCTGGGCGGGCAGGGCGGTCAACAGGCAGAGCAGCAGGGCGAACAGCGGGCGTGTCAGCATGGCAGCAAAATCCTTGGGTGGCGCGACAGGCGGCTTCTTCATTCTAGACGGCCATCGTCGCTTGTCCGGCCGCCGGTCGGACCCGGCGTATCGCGCGCGGCGGAAGGTTGTGGCAATTTGCCGCTTTTTCATGAGCAGGGGGCATTCGGCCATGAACGGTTAGGCGCGGGTTGCTCGCGAGCCTCCTGTTCCGGCCAGGCCGGAACTGCACATGGGCCATGAACCGGAGGCGGGATGGGCCAGACAGCCTGGCATGTCCTGGATCGCCACGGCACTGCGTGCCTCGCGATGACGTCATTGCGAGGAGGCGCAGCCGACGCGGCAATCCGGTCCCATGCCAAACTCATGCATTCGAGATCAACGACCTGCTGGATGCGGATCCTGTCGGGTGTGGACGGTTCATGGAGAGTGGCCGAACCGCCCTCCAGGCAGGCGGTCCCATGGCCGTTATATTCGGCAGTTGGGATAGACTTCCGTCGTCATGGCCAAGAAATTCATCAAGCGCTTCCTGCCCCACCCGGACCGCATCCGGCACAACCGCTCCCTGCGCTGGCTGGGGCCGGCCATCCACGACCCCAACCTGTGGCACCTCAACCGCCGCTCGGTGGCCGGCGCGGTGGCGGTGGGCGCCTTCTTCGCCTTCATGCTGCCGGTCGCCCAGTTCCTGGCGGCGGGCGTCACGGCGGTGTTCCTGCGCGTCAACCTGCCGGTGGCGGTGACCAGCACCCTCATCACCAACCCCTTCACCTTCGCGCCCTGGTACTACCTGGCCTACAAGATCGGCGCCTTCTTCACCGGTGTCTCGGCGCAGGCGGACATCCCCGCGCCCCCGCCCGTGCCCAGCAGCGGCTGGTGGGACGGCCTGATGCAGGGCTTCGGCAGCCTGCTTTCCATGGGCACGCCGCTGCTGGTGGGCCTCGCCTTCCTGGCCGTGGTCACCGCCGCGGGCGGCTATCTGCTGGTCAACCTGCTCTGGCGCATCCCCGCCTACTTGCGCATGCGGCGCAGCCGGCAGCGGCGCCGGGCGGCGGCCGGCTGATGGCCGCCCACCGGGTCGGTCGGGCGCGGCATCGGGCGGGCGGCTTGCTCCTGGCCTGCCTGCTGGCCCCCCTGCCGGGGCGGGCCGCCGAGGCCGACCCGGTCAACGTGTCGGTGACGCGGCAGGGCGACGAAGTGCGCATCCGGGCCGAGTTCCGCGTGCCGGTGAATCCCCGCTCGGCCTGGGACGTCATGACCGACTTCGAGCACATGACCGCCTTCCTGCCCCACCTCAAGGAGAGCCGGGTCCTGGGCCACGCGGGCAACCAGCTGACGGTGCGGCAGACGGGCGAATCCAGGGTCGGCCCCTTGTCCGTGTCCTTCGAGTCCCTGCGCGAGGTGGAGCTGAAGCCCTACCAGACCATCCGCTCGCGCACCCTGAACGGCACCCTGCGCGGCATGCAGGGGGAGACCTGGCTGATGCCCTCGGGCGGCGGCGGCACCCGCGTCTACTACAAGGCCAGCGTGGTGCCCGACTCCGGCCTGGCCAGTCTGGTGCCCAACGGCCTGCTGCGCGACGAGCTGAAGGCCCAGTTCCACCTCATGCGCGAGGAGATGCTGCGCCGCGACCGGCTCCAGCTGGGCCGCACCCCTCAGACGCCGGCCGGCGGCTGATCCCCGGCGCGGCTCAGGGCCCGCAGCGCCTCCGCCTCGGCACGGCTCAGGGAACGTCCCGGCCAGGGCAGCAGCCCCGGCACCCGCGCCCGGTACCTGCGGTAGGCCTCGCCGTACTGGGCGATCAGCTTCGTCTCCTCCAGCCGGCTGCCGACGGCCACGTAGACCGTCACCGCCACCGCCGTCACCAGCCAGGCCGCGTTCAGGTCCCGCGTCCAGAGCAGCAGCAGGCCGAGGAAATACCAGGGATGGCGCACGTGGCGGTGCAGCGGCGAGAAGCTCAGCCCCTCCCGGTCGGCGCCGTCCCGGCTGCGCCACTGGCGCAGGCCGGAAAACTCCCCGCTGTCGTACCAGCGCAGGCTCCAGACAAAGCCGATCACCGCGACGGCCGCCGCCGGCCAGGCGATCCACCCCGGCCAGTGCCAGAGCGCCTCGCCCGTGTAACGGTGGGTCAGCCAGGCGGGCGGGACCAGCAGCAGCACCGCCAGGGCGTTGAAGGCCAGCCGGTAGGCCGGCATCGCCGCCGGCCAGCGCCGCGCCACCCAGGCCTTCATGGCGCTGCCGGCCAGCCAGGAATGGATCAGGCCGTAGACGACCCAGAGGACGGCGAGGAGGACGAGGTCGGGCATGGACGGGGCGGTGGGGACGGGGACCGTCATCCTAGCCCGAATGGCCCCCGGACGGGGCGGCAACGAGGCGCCGGCGCGCCCCCGCCGCCTCGCCTTGATCGCCAACCGCCCGGTCCGGCCTGGCCGGAACAACACGGACCATGAACCGGAGGTGGGATGGAAGTACGGGCTGGCCAGCATTCCCTGGATCGCCACGGCCCTGCGCGCCTTGCGATGCCGTCATTGCGAGCCTTTTTTTCCGGGCTGGCAGGAATCGCGCATGGGCCATGAGCCGGAGGTGGGACGGAAAACGGCATGGCCAGGCATTTCCTGGATCGCCACGGCCCTGCGGGCCTCGCGATGACGTCATTGCGAGGAGGCGCAGCCGACGCGGCAATCCAACCCAAGGCCAAACTCAGGCATGCGAGATCAACGACCTGCTGGACGCGGATCCTGTCGGATGGCGACGGTTCATGGAGAGACACGGTGTGTCGTGGCGAACCATGACATCCTGATTCCATGAGGCGCCTGGATTGCTTCCCGCCACGGCCCTGCGCGCCTCGCGATGCCGTCATTGCGAGCCTCCTGTTCCGGTCTGACCGGAACTGCACACGGGCCATGAGCCGGAGGTGGGACGGAAAACGGTATGGCCAGGCATTCCCTGGATCGCCACGGCGCTGCGCGCCTCGCGATGCCGTCATTGCGAGGAGGCGCAGCCGACGCGGCAATCCAGCCCAAGGCTAAACTCAGGCATTCGAGATCAACGACCTGCTGGACGCGGATCCTGTCGGGTGGCGACGGTTCATGGAGAGACACGGCGTGTCGTGGCGAACCATGAGATCCTGGTTCCATGAAGCGCCTGGATTGCTTCCCGCCATGGGCCTGAGGGCC
>JALOTG010000262.1 GCA_025458005.1 Thiobacillaceae bacterium | reverse complement strand
CGCCGCGCACCCTGGCCATGAAGGACACCGAGCGGTCCGTCGAGACGAAGGAATGACTCCATGAAGGCAAAACTGCGCGCCCTCTTCACGAACCGCTGGGTCCTGGCGGGCATCGGCCTGCTGCTGCTCGCCCTGCTGATCTGGTACGTGGGCCCCGCCATCGCCATCTTCGAGCGCCGCCCGCTGGGATCCGTTACCGGCCGCGTCGTCCTGATCCTGCTGGTGATCCTGGCCTGGGCCGGCTACGAGGGCTGGAAGAAGTATGTCGAGTGGCGCGCCAACAAGCGCATGCTGGCGGCCCTGGCCGAGGGCGAGGCGCACGACCAGAACCTGTCGGCCAAGGAGGTGGCCGACCTCAGGCAGCGCTTCGAACAGGCCATGGCCGTGCTCAGGAAGGCCCGCTTCGAGAACAAGGCCCACGGCGGGCGCAGCTATCTCTATCAGCTGCCCTGGTACGTCTTCATCGGCGCGCCCGGTTCGGGCAAGACCACCGCCCTGGTCAATTCCGGCCTGCGCTTCCCCCTCTCGGAACAGTTCGGCAAGGACGCGGTGCGCGGCGTCGGCGGCACCCGCAACTGCGACTGGTGGTTCACCGACGAGGCCGTGCTGCTGGACACCGCCGGCCGCTACACCACCCAGACCAGCAACCAGGCCGTCGACAGTGCCGCCTGGACCGGCTTCCTCAAGCTGCTCAAGCGCTTCCGGCCGCGCCAGCCCCTCAACGGCGCCATCATCACCCTGAGCGTGTCCGACCTGCTCACCCAGACCGCCGCCGAGCGGGCGGAATACGGCCGCGTCGTGCGCCAGCGCATCCAGGAACTCTACGCCAGCCTGGGCGCCCGCTTCCCCCTCTACATCATGGTCACCAAGTGCGACCTGCTGGGCGGTTTCATGGAGTTCTTCGGCGACCTGGGCCGCGAGGACCGCGCCCAGGTCTGGGGCGCCACCTTCGAATACCGGCCCGAGGCGGGGGGCGACTCGCCCCTGAAGGCCTTCGAGCGGGAGTTCGACCTGCTCGAGACCCGCCTGAACGAGCGCCTCTACGGCCGCCTGGAAGACGAACGCGACCCGCAGCGGCGCGGCCTGATCTACGTCTTCCCACAGCAGTTCGCCAGCCTGCGTCCCATGATCGGCGCCTTCCTGGAAGAGGTGTTCGGCGGCTCGGCCTTCGAGGAGCAGGCCATGTTGCGGGGGGTGTACTTCACCAGCGGCACCCAGGAGGGCAGCCCGTTCGACCGGGTGCTGGGCACCCTCTCGCGCACCTTCGGCCTTGAGCGCCAGGTGCTGCCGCCGGCCGCCGGTTCGGGCAAGAGCTACTTCATCACCCGCCTGCTGCGCGAGGTGGTGTTCACCGAATCCGACCTCACCGGGCGCAGCGAGCAGATCGAGGCGCGGCGCCGGAAGCTGCTGCTGGCCGGTTATGGCGTGCTGGGCCTGGTCGGCGTGGCCCTGATCGCCGGCTGGCTGCTGAGCTACTTCCGCAACCAGACCCTGGTGGACGAGATCGCCGGCCGGACCGAGGAACTCAGGAAACAGGTGGCCCTGGTGCCGCCGCCGCAGCAGGGTTCGCTGGCGCAGATCCTGCCGACCCTCGACGCGGTGCGCGACCTGCCCACCGGCTACGCCCAGCGCGACGCGGAGGTCCCCCTCAGCCTCGGCCTGGGCCTCTACCAGGGCGACAAGCTCGGCGCCCAGGCCGCCGCCGTCTACCGCAACCTGCTGCGCGACGCCCTGCTGCCGCGGGTCGCCCTGCGCCTGGAGGAGCAGATCCGCGCCGCCGACAACCCGGAGATCCGCTACGAGGCCCTCAAGGCCTACCTGATGCTCTACGACGCCCGGCACCTGGACGTGACCGCCCTGGAATCCTGGATCAAGGCCGACTGGCAGCGAACCCTGAGCCGGGACACCAGCGAGGCGGAGCGGACCAACCTCGCCTACCATCTGCGCGTCGCCCTGAGCGAGCAGCCGCTGACCATGACCCTGCCCATGGACAGCGCCCTGGTGGAGGAGACGCGCCGCCTGCTGGCCTCCGCCTCGCTGCCGGAACGGGCCTACTCCCGGCTCAAGCGGCTGGGCGCCGGCGCCGACATCCCGGCCTTCCGCGTCAGCGATGCCGCCGGCCCGTCCGCGCCGCTGGTGTTCGTCAGGGCCAGCAACACCCCCCTCACCGAGGGCATTCCCGGCCTGTTCACCTACAAGGGTTATCACCAGGCCTTTCGCGGCGAGGCCCTGCAGGTGGTCAAGCAGCTGGCGCAGGAGGAGTCCTGGGTCCTGGGACCCCAATACGCCGGCGGCCGCCGGCCCAACGAGGAACAGGTCCTGGGCGAGGTGCAGCGGCTCTACCTGAACGACTACAACCGGCTCTGGGACGAACTGCTGGGCGACCTGCGCCTGGTGCCGTCGCGCAACCTGCAGCAGAGCATCCAGGCCATCACCCTGCTGTCGGCGGCCGACTCGCCGCTGCGGCTGCTGCTCAACGCCGTGACCCGCGAAACCCGGCTGGTGGCCACCAAGACCTCGGCCGAGGCCGCCGCCGGCCAGGTGATCGACAAGATGGCGAACAAGCTGCGCAAGACCTACGACCGCCTGATCGGCGATTCCGCCCAGATCGCGGCCCCGGTCGCCGACCAGCCCGAGGCCATGGTCGATCGCCACTTCGAGGCCCTGCACAGGCTCGTCACCGCGCCCCAGGGCGCACCCGCCCCCCTCGACGCGGTGCTCGGCCTGCTCAAGGAATACGAGGTCCATCTGCGCGCCACCGAGGAGGCGGTCAAGCTCGGCGCGCCGCCCCAGTCCGACGCCATGATCCTGGCCCGCATCAGGAGCGAGGCCGACCGCCTGCCGCAGCCGCTGAACAACCTGCTCAACGGGCTGATCTCGCGCAGCACCGGCCAGGCGGCGGCGTTCACCCAGCAGGGCATCCAGAAGGCGGTGGCGGGTGGCGTCGGGTCCTTCTGCAAGCAGGCCATCCAGGGCCGCTACCCGTTCGCGCGGGACAGCGGCAAGGAGGTCGCCCTGGGCGACTTCACCCGGCTGTTCTCGCCCGGCGGTCAGCTGGACGCCTTCTTCAGGACCAGCCTGCAGGCCTTCGTCGACACCTCGGGGCCGAACTGGAAGCCGATCGGCCTGGCCGAGGGCGTGTCCAGCGTCTCCCCGGCCGTGGTGGCGCAGTTCCAGAAGGCGGCCGTGATCCGCGACGCCTTCTTCCCCGGCGGCGTGCCCAACCCCGCGGTGATGGCCGAGTTCCAGCTCGTCCGCCTGGACGACAAGCTGAACGAGGTCCTGCTCATCAACGAGGGGCAAACCAGCCGCTTCGCCAACGGACGGCCGGGCGCCATCCGGCTGTCTTGGCCGAGCATGAACCCGGGCAACCAGATCAGGATGATCGCCATCCTGGGCGATTCCACCACCACCCCGACGCTGACCGTGGAGGGCCCCTGGGCGCTGTTCAGGCTGTTCGACCAGGCGCGCTGGGAGGGCAGCCAGTCCGACCGCCAGCGCCTCA
>JALOTG010000261.1 GCA_025458005.1 Thiobacillaceae bacterium | reverse complement strand
GGGGTGTTCCAGGCGGGCATGTACGAGTACGACGTCGGCATGGCGCTCGTCCACCTCGCCGACGCGCAACGCCTCTACCAGCTCGGTGCCGACGTCAGCGGCCTGCGCGTCAGGCTCGCCGACATGGAACGGGCCCCGCGCGTCACCCGCGACCTGGCCGCGGCGCTCAAGGGCGATTACTACCTGTCCGACTGGACCATGCGCCACGCCAACTTCTTTCGCGCCGTGGCCATCGAGAAACGCATGATGGCCATCATCCTGACCCTGATCGTGGCGGTGGCTGCCTTCAACATCATCTCCACCCTGGTCATGGCGGTTACCGACAAGCAGGCGGACATCGCCATCCTGCGCACCCTGGGGGCAAGCCCGGCGAGCATCATGCAGGTGTTCATGGTGCAGGGCAGCCTGATCGGCCTGCTGGGCACCCTGCTGGGGGTGGCGGGCGGGGTGTTGCTGGCCCTCAACGTGGAGACCGTGGTGCCCATGATCGAGCGGGCTCTGGGCATGGACCTGTTCCCCGCCGACATCTACTACATCTCCGAACTGCCTTCCAAGCTGGTCTGGGCCGATGTGGCCTGGATCGGCGGGGTGGCCCTGGGACTCTCCTTCCTGGCCACCCTCTACCCCAGCTGGCGGGCCGCCCGGGTGCAGCCCGCGGAGGCGCTGCGCTATGAGTGAGGCGATAGGCGTGAGGGGTGAGGAGGGGAACCGGCGGACTCCGGAAGGCCCTGACGTCCCGCCCCTCACCCCTCGCCCTCCGCCCGGCCCGGTCCTGGCCTGCGCCGCGCTGAAAAAGAGCTACTGGCAGGGCAGGACCGAGGTGCCGGTGCTGACCGGCGTGGACCTGGCCGTGGAGGCCGGCGAGCAGGTGGCCATCATGGGCGCCTCCGGGACTGGCAAGAGCACCCTGCTGCACCTGCTGGGCGGGCTGGACCGCCCCGACGGCGGCCGGGTCGTCCTGGCCGGCGAGGACCTCTGGGCCCTGTCCGAGGAGGCCCGGGGTCTGCTGCGCAATCGTGTCCTGGGCTTCGTCTACCAGTTCCACCACCTGCTGCCGGAGTTCACCGCCGCGGAGAACGTGGCCATGCCCCTCATCATCCGCCGCATGGCCCACGCCGAGGCCCTGGCTCTGGCACGGGAGCGGCTCGCCGAGGTCGGCCTGGGGCACCGGCTGGAGCACCTGCCCGGCGAACTGTCCGGCGGCGAGCGGCAGCGCGCGGCCATCGCCCGCGCCCTGGTCGCCCGGCCGGCCTGCGTGCTGATGGACGAACCCACCGGCAACCTGGACCGCCACACCGCCGCCCAGGTGCAGGACCTGCTGCTGGATCTGAGCGTCCGGCATCGGGTGAGCTTCCTGGTGGTGACCCATGATCCGGCCCTGGCCGCGCGCATGCGGCGGGTGCTGACGCTGCGGGACGGGAGCCTCGCGCCCGCTTGAGGGCGCCCGCCGGGGTTGCTAGACTGGCGAAAAAAGCAATTCGGATCGCGAAGGAGACATTCATGCACGGATCCACCCTGGTTGGCCTGTTCCTCCTGGCCCTGGCCATCCCCGGCCTGGCCAGCAATCCGCCGCCCGACGCCGCCGTCGACCCGTCGGCCGAGATCAAGACCCTGGCGCCCAAGGTGGTGGTGAAGAGCGGGCGGCTGGAGTGGGAAGCCCACAAGCGCGACCTGACCCCCTGGGTGACCCTCAGCCACGAGGATCGGCGGCCGACGCCCAAGCCGCGGCGGGTGGATCTGAACGGCCAGTTGAACGGGGATGCCGAGCGCGGCAGGACGATCGCCATGAGTACCCTCAAGGGGGGCTGCGTCAACTGCCACACCCTGCCCGGCGAGGATTGGCCCGGCTCGGTGGGCCACCTGCTCATGAGTTACAGGAAGCGTGGCAACAGCGACGCCCACGTCTACCAGCAGATCTTTGACCCCCGGGTGTTCAATCCCAACACCGTGATGCCCGCCTTCGGCACCTTCGGCCTGCTCAATGACCAGGAGATCCGCGACCTGGTGGCCTACCTGCAAAGCCTGAACTGAGGAGCGCATGATGAGGACCGCCCTGCTGCTCGCCTGCGCCCTGACCGCTGTCGCGGCTTCGGCCGAGGAATCCGTCTACCGCGAACTGGACTATCCGATCGACAACTATCTGCCCAAGGTGGAGGGGGACATGGCGCTGTCCGGCACCTACCCCCTGTGGAAGGATCGCACCAAGCTGGACTGGCGCATGGCCGGCAACCCGGAGGAGAACTGGCGACTGAACTGGAAGTTCATGGACCCGCCCTTCAACGGCGCGGTGCATGGCGGGCATTTCGCCCTGGACCGAGGCGAGGATCTATACAAGGCCCTCAACCGCGACGGCCGCTTCGCCGCCTGTCTGGGCGCCGGCAAGGGCAAGCTGCGCGGCCTGCGCACCCGTTACCCCAGCTACAACAAGGAACTGAAACGGGTGGTCGGGCTGGAGGAGATGATCGAGCGCTGCGCCGCCCGGCAGGACCAGGTGCTGCAGAACGGCAGCTACGACAACAGCGCGGTCTCCCTCTACATGGCGAGCCACAGCCAGGGCCTGCCGATCCGCATCGACGTGTCCAAGGGGCCGATGAAGGAGGCCTTCGAGCGCGGCCGCATCCTGTACCACACCAAGGCCGGTCGGCTGAACTTCGCCTGTTCCTCCTGCCACACCCACAACGTCGGCCAGCTGGTGCGCGGCACCCACATCACCACGCCCTACGGCGACGCCGCCCACTTCCCCGTCTACCGCACCAAGTACATGCTGCAGTCCCTGCAGCTGCGCATCGCCGAATGCAACCTGGATAGCGGCGTGCAGCCCCTCAGGCCGGGCAGCGCCGCCTACACCGACATCGAGGTGTTCCTGACCGCCCTGACCAACGGCTATCCGGTGAGCGTGCCGAGCGAGCGGGACTGAACCGGTCCGGCTACGGTTCGCGCCGTTTGCGGCGGCGCAGGTAGGCCAGCAGGTAGAGCCGCCAGCCGAGCTGGACGGCGCCGTAGCCCAGGGCGGCCAGCAGCACGGCCAGGATCAGCAGGCCGATGAGGAAGGTCTCGCCCATGCCCATGAACCAGTCCATCATTTTCGGCGGGAGCTGGCCCCAATCGCCATGCAACCAGTCGAATTCAAACGGCTGTACCTCGTTCATCCGTTCGCCGGTGACGAAGGCGCCGATGGCATAGGCCGCGACCACGATGGCCGGCCAGGTGAAGGGATTGGACAGCAGGGTGGTGGCCAGCGCCACGGGCAGGTTGAAGCGGAACACGATGGCCAGGATGGCCGCCGTGAGCATCTGCAGGGGGCCGGGAATGAGGGCGCCGAACAGGCCCACGGCGACGCCGCCGGCCACCGAATGGCGGTTCAGGTGCCACAGGTTGGGGTGGCGCAGCAGCGGGGCGAACAGGCGCAGATGCCGGTGACCGCGCACCGTCTCGTGGTCGGGCAGGTATTTCCGGAAGTACTTGCGGGGCATCTGGGGAGAGGTTGAATAGGGAGGGACCGGGCACAGACCCGG
>JALOTG010000260.1 GCA_025458005.1 Thiobacillaceae bacterium | reverse complement strand
CCACGACCAACCGATCGGGACGACCCAGGTCCAGCACCAGCACCGCCAGGCCGCCGGCCAGCATGGCCAGCGCCAGCATGCCCGACAAGGGCGCGCGGGCCTTGTAGATCTTCTTGCCGAACACCGAGCCGATGGACGCCACGTTCAGCACGCCCGAGGCGGCGACGATGAGGAACACGGCAAACACGTGCGGCAGGCCCCAGACGATCTGGTTGTTCATCCCGGTCAGCACGTGCCCGTGGTGTTCCAGGGTGAAGAACGCGAACATCATGCCCAGCACCACCAGGCCGCCCAGGGCGAGCAGGGCGTAGAACTGCTTGGTGCGGCACTGGCCTTGGTTCAGACAGTAGGTATCGGCCATGGCTTAGATTCCCTGATAACGGACGCCGGTGTTGAGCCCCAGATCGGCGCGCACCTCGGTGGTCATCGTGCTCCTGAGCACTTGAGACAACTCGCTGTTCGGATCCATGAGGTCGCCGAAGATCATCGCCTTGTGCCCGGCCGCGTTGCAGGCCTCGACGCAGGCGGTGGTGTTCTCGCCACGGTCAACCTTCTGCACGCAGAAGGTGCAGGATTCCACGCAGCCCTTGCCGCGCGGCACTTCCGGGTTCTGGTCGGTGAGGGGCTCGTGCACGAAGGAACGGGCCTTGTAGGGGCAGGCCATCATGCAGTAGCGGCAGCCGATGCAGATGTGGCGGTCCACCAGGACGATGCCGTCGGCCCGCTTCATGGAGGCGCCGGTCGGGCAGACGTCCACGCAGGGCGGGTGCTCGCAGTGCTGGCAGAGCATGGGCAGGGAGGTCTCCACGCCCGTCTTCAGGTGCTTGATGTTGAGCTTGCGGATCCACTGGGCATCCTGCGGACCGGTGGCTCCGGACAGGCCGTTCTCGGTGTTGCAGGCGCTGACGCAGTCGCTGCAGCCGTCCGCGCACTTGGTGGTATCGATGAGCATGCCCCAGCGCACGTCGGCGCTGGCGGCCTGTTCCGGGGCACGCGCCTGGGCGGCGCCGTAGAGCAGGACGCCGGGCGCCACGGTCACCCCGGCAACCACGGCCCCCGTCTTGATGAAGCTGCGGCGCGCCTGGTCCTCGGGCGTGCTGCTCGAATGGTGGTGATGATCGTTCATGGTTATAGCCCCCCTACCTGGGATTCCATCAGGGGTGAGGTTTGTTGCGTCGTGGATGGCGCGGGTGTCTTCTTGGGCTTGGTGGCATGGCAATCCCAGCAGTCCAGCTTGACGCCCGAGTAGACATGGCAGGCGGCGCAGAAGTCCTCCTTGGTGGAGGCGACGCTGCCCGTCTTGCTGCTCGCATGGCACTCCACACAGCCCTTCAGGCTGTGCTTGGTGGTGCGGATCCCCTGCCGCATCGTCTTGTCGCGCTGATGCTTGAGCAGGTCCATGTGGTGGCGGCGCATGTACTCGGTATCCTCCACGCACCGCTCGCCCTTGCCGCGCTCCAGTACAGGCTTGCCCACGCCCGCCGTCGCCTGCAGCGGGACGGCCAGCATGGCCGCCGCGCCCAGGAGGACGGCGAGACGCAGAGCCTTGCCCATGCCGGGCCAGTTGGCCAGTCTCGCCATGCCCATTCCTTCCTCAGTCACCCATGCCCATGACGATGTAGCCGGTCGGGCAGACGTCGGCGCAGATGTGGCAGCCGATGCACTTGCCGTAGTCGGTGTCCACGTAGCGGCCGGTGGTGGGATTGTCCTTCTTCTTGACCTTGAACACGGCGGTTTGCGGGCAGTAGACGACGCAGTTGTCGCACTCGAAGCACAGGCCGCAGGACATGCAGCGCTTGGCCTCGGCCACCGCCTGCTTTTCATCCAGGGAGTGCAGCCGGTCGCTGAAGTCGCCCAGGGCGCTGTCCTTGTCCAGGTGGGTGATCTCCCGCTTGTTGCGCGGGGTCTGCACGAAGTGCCCCAGGAACAGCTCGCTGGACGGGATCACGTAGCGGTTGGAGCGGTCCTCGAAGTTGTGCAGCAGATCCTTCTTGTCCGAGGTGCCCCATTCCTGGCCGTGGTGCTCGTTGTACTCGTGGCCGGTCTCCATCCAGCGGCGCACCATGTCCCAGTGGGCCACGTCCACCTTGGGACGCTTGTCCATGTCCACGCCTTTGAGGTAGGCGTCGATGCCGTCGACGCAGATGCGGGCGTGGCCGATGGCGGTGGTCAGCAGGTGCGGACGGATCACGTCGCCGGCGACGAAGACGTTGGGCTTGCCGGGGAAGCGGTACAGCTTGTCGGTCTTGATCAGGCCGTTGTTGTTGTTGTAGCCCTCCAGGCCGGTGAAGTCGACGGCCTGGCCGATGGCGGAGACGATCAGGTCGGCGGGGTAGTCCTTCTCGCTGCCTTCCTTGACCTTCATCTCCTTGCCGACCATCTCGAACTCGGCCACGCGCAAGGCGGTGGCGCGGCCGTCCGGGCCCTTGACCACGCCCACCGGGGTGACGCCGCCGATGATCTCGATGCCCTCGGACTGGGCGTGTTCGATCTCGGCCTTGTTGGCGGCCATCTTGTCGATGGTGGCGCGGGAGAACAGCACCACCTCGGCGCCCTGGCGGGCGGAGATGGCGGCCACGTCGTGGGCGCTGTGGCCGGACAGGACGTTCTCGGGCAGGTCCTTCTCGGTGATGTTGGTGATGTGGCCCAGCCGCCGGGCGACGGTGGCCACGTCGATGGAGGTGTCGCCACCGCCCACCACCACCACGCGCTGGCCGACGTGCTGTAGGCGGCCCTCGTTGAAGGCGCGCAGGAAAGCCATGGCGGTCACGCAGTTGGGGGCGTCGGAGCCCTCGATGGGCAGGGCGCGGCCGGCCTGGGCGCCGAGGCCGAACAGGATGGCGTCGAATTCCTTCTCGACCTGCTCCATCGGCAAGTCGGTGCCGACGCGGGTCTTCATGCGGGTTTCCACGCCCATGTCGAGGATGCGCTGGATCTCGCCGTCCAGCACCTCACGCGGGGTCCGGAAGCCGGGGATGCCATAGCGCATCATGCCGCCCAGTTCCTCGTGGTCGTCGAAGATGGTCACGCCATGGCCCTTGCGGCGCAGCTGGTAGGCCGCCGCCAGGCCGGCGGGGCCGCCGCCGATCACGGCGACCTTCTTGCCGGACTCCTTCTCGGGCTTGGCAAAGGTCATCTTGTTGTCCAGGGCCCAGTTGCCCAGGAAGTGCTCGACGGAGTTGATGCCGACGTGGTCTTCCACCTGGTTGCGGTTGCAGCCGGACTCGCAGGGGGCGGGACAGACCCGGCCCATCACGGCGGGGAAGGGGTTGGCGTCGGTCAGGCGGCGCCAGGCGAATTCCTGCCAGCTCATCTTGGGATCGGCCGGCTTCTCGATGCCGCGCACGATGTTCAGGTAGGAGCGGATGTCCTCGCCGGCCGGGCAGGAGCCCTGGCAAGGCGGCGTGGAGAGCATGTACTCCGGGCACTTGTGCGTCCAGCTCGACTGGAAAATCCGGTCCTGGGAAGAGCGGAAGTCGGCTTCCGACTCACCGTCCTTGTAGCGACGCCATGTAACGCCTTCGGTTTTTGCTTTGTT
>JALOTG010000259.1:456-4002 GCA_025458005.1 Thiobacillaceae bacterium | reverse complement strand
GGATCGGAGGTCGGGGATCAGGGATCGGACAGTATGGCTCCCTCCCCCTCGAGAGGGGAGGGCTGGGGTGGGGGTGGGGCGCCCGCGGTGCACTTGGCCGGCCATGCCCAGGCCGAGGGGAGGCCATTCGGGCAGCAAGATGCCCTGAGCCTGGTGGCGTCCGAACCCTCCGCCTACTACGCCATGGTCGCCGAGGCCCTGGCCGAGCCGGCCCCTCGCCCCTTACCCCTCGCCCCTCACCAGGAAGGCCCCCCCCTGGGCTACGCCCTGGCCCAGCTCGCGGGGGTCTACATCCTGGCGGAGAATGCCCGCGGCTTGGTCGTGGTGGACATGCACGCCGCCCACGAGCGCATTCTCTACGAGCGGCTCAAGTCGGACCTGGAGGCGCGGCGGCTAGGGTCGCAGCCCCTGCTGATCCCGGTGGTGTTCGCCGCCACCGCCCTGGAGATGGCCACCCAGGAGGCGCACCGCGACGAGCTGAAGGAGATGGGCTTCGAGATCGCGCCGGTCTCGCCCAGCCACCTGGCCGTGCGCGCCCTGCCGGCGATGCTGGCGGAGGCGGACGCCGAACGCCTGGCGCGGGAGGTGCTCGGGGACATCCAGGCGGTGGGGGCCAGCGAGGCCCTCGTCGCCCGGCGCAATGAACTTCTAGCCACCCTGGCCTGTCACGGTGCGGTGCGCGCCCACCGCAAGCTCACCGTCCCGGAGATGAACGCCCTGCTGCGGGACATGGAGCGCACCCTGCGCGCCGACCAGTGCAACCACGGCCGGCCGACCTGGTTCCAACTCACCCTGGCCGACCTGGATCGGCTATTCATGCGAGGCAAATGACATGAGCGCGGATCAACCCCAACATCGCGGCAAACCCGTCAACATCCCGATCCGCCAGGAGGTGGGCGGCCAGGCCGAGCCGGAGGCGTCCAGCTGCGCCAGCGGCGAGCCCTATGCGCTGATGGTGCTGGGCGACTCCATGGCGCCGGAGTTCGAGGCGGGCGAGATCATCGTCGTCGAGCCGGAGGGCCTGGCCAAGGACGGCTCCTACGTGATCGCCTACCTCGCGCATGTGGAGAAGGAAGACGAGCGCTACATCTTCCGTCAGCTGGTCAGGCATCCGGACGGCTGGATGCTGAAGCCGCTCAATCCGATCTACGAGAACATCCCGATCGAGAGCATCGAGTCGGTGGTCAAGGGCGTGGTGGTACAGAAGAAGAAGCCCGGCCGGCGGCGGGCGATGAAGTCCTACGTCTGAGGGGTCGTCCCGCCCGGGCCCTCGGGGGAGACCTGGCAGGCCAGCCGCGTCTCCGCGGTGACCCGGTTGCGGCCTTCCGACTTGGACAGATAGAGCGCCTGGTCGGCGCGATGAAACAGGCTTTCCTGATCGTCGTCGTGCCGGCGCTCGGCGACGCCGATGGAGATGGTGAAGGGGTCCAGGGCATAGTTGTCCTGGCGACGCACCAGACGCAGGGCGGCGACCCGGCCGCGGATGGCCTCCGCCACCGTGACGG
The DNA here is from genome assembly GCA_025458005.1 of Thiobacillaceae bacterium. Classification (GTDB taxonomy): domain Bacteria; phylum Pseudomonadota; class Gammaproteobacteria; order Burkholderiales; family Thiobacillaceae; genus JALOTG01. The sequence continues at coordinate 2,497 of JALOTG010000259.1, read as the reverse complement.
CGCCTTCGAGGCCGGTCCTGGGCAGCAGGACGATGAATTCCTCGCCGCCGTAGCGCACGCCGATGTCCTCGCCGCGTATGGATTTCCTCAGGGTGTCCGCCACGTGGCGGATCACCACGTCACCCACGGCATGGCCGTAGCTGTCGTTGATGTGCTTGAAGTGGTCGATGTCCAGCAGCAGCATGGTCAGCGGCGGCGGCGGGTCCTCCGCCAGCAGGTCCTGCAGCAGCTGTTGCATGGCGCGCCGGTTGAACAGGCCGGTCAGCGGGTCGATCATGGCGGCGCGCCGATGTTGCTCCAGCTCGTCGCGCAGGGTTTCCATCTCCTTCTGGGTAGTCACCAGGTCGTGCTGCAGGTGCTGGTTGCGCTCGTTGGCGAGGGTGGCGGCGCTCAGCAGTTCGGCGGCGATGGCCTGCAGGGTTTGGGCATCCGGCTCCGCGCCGAGATGCCGGATGTTCGTCTCCAGGACATCCCTGAACTCCGCCGCGCCGCAACTGGCGGTCTGCAGGGCCTGCAGCATGGCCTGCAGGATCTGTTGCAGGCCGCTGCGCATGCCCCGGTAGCGATCGAACTGGTCCGGGACGATGAAGCGGTCGTAGAGGTCGCGCAGCAGCAGCTCGTCGAGGGACCTGCCGGCCTGCAGCATCTCGTCCAGGGTCCTGCGGATCTCGCTGACCCCGCCCGACCAGTAGGTGTAGCCAACCGCGTAATGGGGCGGGGAGGGAGCGATGCGGTGCGTCAGCAGCAGGTCGATGGTCTTGCCGGCATAGGCCCTGGCCTGTTCGAACGATTCGCTGGGTTCCGGATTCTTGATCATGTTCGGCAAGTCATCGTTCGGCCGACGTTCGCGGACGCGCGCATGGGCTCCTCGGGTTCCACTGGCTGCCGGACCGACCGGGGGAGATCCTTCAGGCAGGTTGTTTGCATTATTTCCCATTAACGGCACTGATGGCCAGATGATTGAGCGCGGAGGGCGGCCCCCTGCCCCGGCGGCATGATGGCCGTGATAGATTCGATCGCGATCCCTTCCCCCGCGCCGATGTCCCCCGTGCCCCCGCTCCCCCCCGCGATCTGCCTGATGGGCCCCACCGCCTGCGGCAAGACCGATCTGGCGGTCGAACTGGTGGAGCGGCTGCCCCTGGAGATCATCAGCGTGGACTCGGCCCTGGTCTATCGCGGCATGGACATCGGCACCGCCAAGCCGGATGCCGCCCTCCTGGCGCGGGCGCCGCATCACCTGATCGACCTCCTCGATGCGGCCGAGTCCTATTCCGCCGCCCGCTTCCGCGCCGATGCCCTGCGCTGCATGGACGACATCACCCGGCGCGGGCGCGTGCCCCTGCTGGTGGGGGGCACCATGCTGTACTTCCGGGCCCTCAAGACGGGGCTGGACCCGCTGCCCCAGGCCGACCCCGGGTTGCGCGCCAGCCTTGACGCGCGGGCCACCCGGGAGGGGTGGCCGGCCCTGCACGCCGAGCTGGCCCGGCTCGACCCCGCCACCGCCGCACGCCTGCCGCCCACCGACGCGCAACGCATCCAGCGTGCCCTGGAGGTGTGCCTGACGGCCGGCCGGCCGATGTCCGCCCTGCTGGGGGGCGCGCAAGCGGGTCCGCCCTGCCGGCTCGTCGAGGCGGCCCTGCTGCCTTCGGACCGCGCCTGGCTGCACGCGCGCATCGCCCGGCGCTTCGACGCCATGCTGGCGGCCGGGTTCCTGGACGAGGCGCGCCGCCTGCGCGCCCGGACCGACCTGAGCCCGGACCCGCCTTCCATGCGCTGCGTCGGTTATCGACAGGCCTGGGCCTACCTGGACGGCGAGATCGACTTCGAGGCCTTCCGCGCCGCCGCGATCGCCGCCACCCGCCAGCTCGCCAAGCGGCAGATCACCTGGCTGCGCGGCTGGGCGGGGGCGAGGGTGTTCGACTGCCAGGCGGCGGACCTGGCCGAACGGGTGCTGGCCTGGCTGGCCGCCGAGGGGATCAATCCTTCACGGCGGTGATGCGGGCGGCGGCCCCGCCGCGGGCGAGGGTGATGTCCACCGCCT
>JALOTG010000259.1:0-419 GCA_025458005.1 Thiobacillaceae bacterium | reverse complement strand
CGTCCACCCCCAGTTCCCGGCTGTCCCGCGCGATGCGGCCGTCGGCCCGGCGCACGATGCTGTAGCCGCGCGCCAGGACGGCTTCCGGGTTGAGGTGCGTCAGGTGGTCGCGCAGGGCGGCCAGCCTGTCCCGTCGACGGAGCAGCCCGCTGCCCAGCGCCTGGCGCAGGCGGTGGGCAAGGCCCTCGACGCGGGTCCGTTCCCCGGCGGGCTGGGGCAGACGGGCGCGCAGGCGGTTGGCCAGCAGTTCCAGGGCCTGGCCCTGGCGCTGCAGGCGGGCCGTCTGGCAGAGGGCCAGTCGCCGCGCCAGGTGGTCCAGGTGACGTCGCTGGCCCGCCAGTCGCTCGGCGGGATGGCGCACGCGCTGGGCCAGCCCGTCCAGGCGCTGGGCTAACCCGTCCAGGCGGCGGCGCAGGTCC
>JALOTG010000091.1 GCA_025458005.1 Thiobacillaceae bacterium | reverse complement strand
TTCTGGATGGGGGCCTTGGAGCCCTGCGCGGCCTCGGTGAGGCGGATGATCTCCATGAGCTGGGTATGCGCGCCCACGCCCTCCGCGCGGATGCGCAGGCTGCCGTCCAGGTTCTGGGTGCCGGCATGCACCGTGTCGCCCGCGGCCTTGTCCACCGGCAGGCTTTCGCCGGTAAGCAGACTTTCGTCCAGGCTGGAGGCACCGTCCAGCACCAAGCCGTCCACCGGCACCCGCTCGCCGGCCCGCACCCGCACCAGGTCGCCAACCTGCAAGAGGGCCGCGTCCACCTCCCTGGTTTCACCGCCTTTCTCGACCCAGGCGGTGCGGGGTTGCAGGCCCACCAGTTGCTCGATGGCCGCCGAGGTCCTCGACTTGGCGCGGGCCTCCAGCAGCTTGCCCAGGCGCACCAGGGTGACCACGGCGGCGCTGGCTTCGAAATAGACGTGGCTGTCCAGCCCCAGCAGGATGACGGCGACGCTGAAGAAGTAGGCGGCGCTGGTGCCCAGGACCACCAGCACGTCCATGTTGGCGCCGCCGCCGCGCAGGCTGTTCCAGGCACCGGTGTAAAAGCGGCGTCCGGCCCAGAACTGCACCGGCGTGGCAAGCAGCCATTGCAGCCAGGGCGGCATCCACTCGACGTGATGAGCACCCGCCATCATCGGCGCCATCTGTGCCAGCAGGGGCAGGGTAAAGAGGGCGGCGATGAGGAAAACGCGCAACTCGTTGCGGTACTCGGCGGCTTTGCGTGCCTTTTCCTCGGCCTGGCTGGCTTCGGTGATGGGGGTGGCGGTAAATCCGGCGCGGGCCACCGCGGCGACCAGATCGTCCGGACCGGTCAGCCCCGGCGTGTAGCGCAGGCGGGCCTTCTCGGTGGCCAGGTTGATGCGCGCCTCGACGCCCGGAACCTGGTTCAGCACCCGCTCCAGACGTGTGGAGCAGGCCGCGCAGGTCATGCCGGAAATGACCAGGTCGAGGGTCTGCGGCGGCACCGAGAAGCCGGTTTTGCGGACCTGCTCGGCGATGGCGGCGGGATCGGCGAGGGCCGGATCGAACTCCACCCGGGCCTTCTCCGTGGCCAGGTTGACGCTGGCGCTCACTCCCTGCAGCCGGTTCAGGTTTTTTTCCAGCCGCGTCGAGCAGGCGGCGCAGGTCATGCCGGCGATGGGCAGTTCGATGACGCGATGGGTGGCGTGGGACATGGGGTCGGATCACGGGACGCGGATCTGCATAGGATCCTGTCTTGCCGCGCGGCGTTCAAGGCGGATGCCGGCCCCCATGCCAGGCGCGGCGATGCCAACCGGGTGACCATGGCTGCTGGCGAGACTCGCGGATTGTCCGGCAACCACTACACTGAGAGCACGAAAGGGACGGATGCGAGGCCAGCTCTAGCGATGCCCGCGCATGGCAACATGACAAACGACATATGCCGATCGGCGAGCGGCCCACTGCTGCGCGGGCTGGAATTGATGCGGGAGGGGTGTCTGGCGGAGGCCGAGGCCTTGCTGACGGGCGCTCTGGTAAGCGCGGACCCGCCTCTTTCCGCCGAGCAGCGATTCCAGTGCCTGTTGTTGAATGCCGGCCTGCGCCTGGCACGGGGCGATCGCGTGGCGGGGCGGGCTGCCCTGCGCCATGCCCTGGCGGTGGGCCGGGAGGCCGGCTTGTCGGACTGCGTGCTCTGCCAGGCGCCGGACCTGCTCGCCACACTGTGCGCCGAGGCCCTGGAGGCCGGCATCGAGACCGATTATGTCGAGCGCCTGATCCAGCGCGCCCTGCTTCCGCCTCCCTCGCCCGCCGTGCCGCGCTGGCCCTATCCGCTGCGCATCCACACCCTGGGCCGACCGGCCATCGTCGTCCACGGTCGCCCCATGGTCTTTTCCGGCAAGGGGCAGCGGCGGCCCCTGGAACTGCTGCATTGCCTGATCGCCCTGGGCGGGCGCGAGGTGTCCGTCGCCCGCCTCGTCGATGCCCTCTGGCCCGAGGCGCGCGGCGTGGCGTCGCGCAGCGCGTTCGACATGGCGCTCACCCGCCTGCGACGGCTGATCGGCGTCGCCGACGCCCTGCCGATGCGCGCGGGGCGCCTGTCCCTGAACGACGGTTTGTGCTGGATCGATCTGCGAACCCTGGAGCGGCTGCTGGGCGACGCCGTCGCCGAGACGGATCCCGGCTGTGCCCTGGCGCTGATGGAGCGGGCGCTCGGGGCCTACCAGGGCGGATTCCTGCCCGGTGAGGCGGCCGGCTGGGCAGTCCTTGCCCGGGAGCGGCTGACCAGCCGGCTCCTGCGCGCCATCGAGCGCGTGGGCCAGGGCCTGGAGCGGGCCGGCCGCTGGCGGGAGGCCGCGCGGCTGTACGAACGCGGCCGGGAATGCCTGCCCCTGGAGGAGGATCTGTGTCGGCGCCTGCTGCGCAGCCACATCGAACAGGGAGAACTGGCGCAGGCGGTGCATCTGTATGACCGCTGCCGCGAACTGTTCGCCAAGGTGCTGGGGGTGATGCCCAGCGCCAGCACCGTGTCCCTGATCAATCCCCTGCCGCGCAAGGATCGCGGCTGAGCCGTCCGCGTCCCGACACGCCGATCGGTTGGCCATCGGTTGGAGGATCGGGTCTATCAAGAGATCAGAATGCGCCTAACGCAGGGCGCCAGTGGCACCGCACCGCCCGCGGCGGCGAGAACCGCCGGGGTGCCGCGCCACTTGGAAGTGGCCTCGCCCATCGCCCTGCCGGCGTTGATGACATGCCACAGGGGGCAGAGCGATGGTCCATGGGACGACTTTCCACTCCGGTCTCAGCCGACGGGCCTTCCTCAGGTATTGCGCCCTGCTCGCCTCCAGCCTCGCCCTGCCGCCCGGCCGGGCCGCCAGTCTCGCCAGCGCATTGGCGCGCAAGACGCGGCCGGCGGTCATCTGGTATGCATTGCAGGGCTGCTCGGGCTGCACCGAGTCGCTGACGCGGGCGGACGACCCGGATTTCGGCGCGCTCATCCTCGACCAGCTCTCCCTGGATTTCCACCCCGTGCTGCAGGCCGCGGCCGGCGAGGGCGCGGAGGCGGCCTGCCGGCGTTCCCTGGCGGAGAACCGGGACCGCTATCTGCTGGTCGTCGAGGGTTCCGTCCCCCTCGGTGCCGGGGGGGCCTATGCCGCCTGTGCCGGGCAGTCCGGGCTGGAGCAGTTGCGCGAGGCGGCGGCCAACGCCGCGGCGGTGCTTGCGGTGGGCAGCTGCGCCACCTTCGGCGGGCTGCCGGCGGCCGCGCCGAACCCGACCGGGGCGCGCGGTGTGTCCGAGTTGATGGACATGGGCCTCATCGCGCGCCGTCCCCTCGCCAACCTGCCCGGGTGTCCGCCCTTGCCCTTGGCGATGAGCGCCACCCTGGCCCACTGGGTCGCCTTCGGCGGCTGGCCGGAGCTGGATCGGCTGCTGCGTCCGCGCGCGTTCTACGGCGAGACCATCCATGACCGCTGCCCGCGGCTGCCCTATTTCCTGCAGGGCCTGTTCGCCGAGCGCTTCGACGACGAAGGCGCGCGCCAGGGCTGGTGCCTGTTCAAGCTCGGCTGCAAGGGGCCGGCCACCCGCAATGCCTGCGCGTCGCGGGGCTGGAACGGCGCGACGAGCTTCCCGGTGCAGAGCGGACACCCTTGCCTGGGCTGCAGCGAGCCGGGCTTCTGGGACGGCGACGGCTTCTATCGGCCCCTGCGCGGCCCCATCCCCATCGCCGGGCTCCCCTCCGGGAGCACGGCTTCCCCGCCCATGCGACATGATCAGGAGGCGACATGAAACTTCGCTGGATACTCGTCCCGGCAATGCTGTTGAGCGGTTTCGCCCTGGCTGGTGGAGGGAGCGGCATCCGCAATGTGCCGCTGCCGAACAACCACCACTTCGCGCGCGACACCATGAACTTCTTCTACCAGAAGGAAAACGGCGGACTGGAGCTGCTGACCGGCATTCCCTACGCGCAACTGCAATGCCGGAACTGCCACCAGAAATCCGGCAAGCTGCCGGACGGCAGGCCGTTGCCCTCGCCCTACCGGCCGAGTTGCGAGGACTGCCACGACTTTCAGCAGCGTCCCAGCGTGAAGTCCCCCGATGTCTGCCTGGAGTGCCACACCCGCCAGGCGGCCGAGATCGCCTACTTCAAGACCCTGCCTGAACCGAGGGACGCGGACTGGCAGGATGTCCACGCCCGCGCCGGCATGACTTGCGTCCACTGCCACACAGGCGACCAGCTGCACGAGGACGCCACCGGCCAGGCTTCCATGCTCGATCCGGGCGGCGTGGACGCCCGCTGCGAGGGCTGCCACGACCCGCTCCGGCTGAGCCCGCGGAATCATGCCCTGCACGGCGATCGGGTGGCGTGCGCGGCCTGCCACATCAAGTCCGTGTTCGCCTGCAACAACTGCCACTTCGATACCGAGCTCGCGACCCAGGGCAAGGTGAAGCGGGCGACGGGCCAGGAACGGGGCTTCATGCTGCTGCTCAACCGTCGCGGCCGCGGTCCGCGAGGCAAGGACCAGGTCTACCCGGCCACCTTCCAGTCCGTGGTCTACCAGGGGCGCAGCTTCAACACCATCGCGCCCTTCTACTCCCACACCGTGATGAAGAAGGCGCACGATTGCGCCTATTGCCACAACAACGCCGCCCTGGCCGAATACGCCGCCAGCGGCGCCATCACCGTGACCCGCTGGGACGAGACCAAGCGCAAGCCGGTGGCGGCGAGCGGCATGATTCCGGTGCCGCCGGACTGGCAACGGGCGCTGCGCTTCGATTACGCGGACTTCAAGGGCGACCCCGCCAAGCCGGGCCAGCCGGACAAGTGGGTGTTCCTGAAATCTCACGCCGACCTGCTGCAGATGCTGCCCCAGTTCGCCTACCCGCTCACCGGGGACCAGCTCGCCAAGCTGCGCCTGCCGGTCGCGGGGGCGCCGAAGGCCGGCGTGAAGCAGGGCATCCTGTTGTCCGAGGTCATCGGCCGGGGCGCCATGCAGCAGCCGACGACGGCGCGCGCCGCGGCCCTCAAGGCGCGCTGAGCCTGGGTGAGCAGGCCATGGTCCGGGGGGCTGTCGCCGAGCCCCGTTGCGGCCATGGCCGCGGGTGGTGATACATTTCAGGTTCTCAAGTCGCTCGCCGGGCCGCCCCAAGAACGACTTGGCCCCCGTGGGGCGCGGCTCGGGTTCCGAGCCGGGGGCGCGTTAACCACCTTCAGGAGTCGGATCATGCTCAGCGTGCTCGCAGCCATCTTCTTGTTCGTCGCATGCGTCGTCGGGGTCTATTGGCTGTTGAGAAGCATGGGCCAGGACGGCGTGGAAGCGGCGGCTCCGGGCAGCTGCAAGAGCGGCAGATGCGGCGTGCAGCCCAGGCAGACCGCCGAGATCGATCCTCAGCGGGTTCAGGGGCAGGTCGTGCGCATCGACGAGATCCAGCGCAAGGACGCCTTTTCGAACCGGCAGATGCCCTAGCCTGGGTGAGTTACTTCTCGACAGCGGAATCGACGGCAGCCTCGGGTCGGGCTGACCCGCTCAACGCCGGACCGGTGAGATCCGTCCGTCCGCTCAATCCCGGCCGCCGTTCCTGGCGCTGGGGATGAATCTGACCTGCAGGGCGCCATCGCCCGACCGAATTTCCAGGCCGTCGCCGCTTCGGCGATAGGTCGTCCCCCGCTCCAGCGCCCGCAGATACAACGCCTCCTGTTCCATGCGTCCAGCCGGCTCCGCGCAGTGCATGCGGGTGGTCCGCAGGGGGCCCGCCTGGAAGCGGCCGGTGGTCGCATCCGCCGTGTACGCGCCCGAATAACGATTGCAGCCCGCCTGTCCGCTGAGCTGGCCATCCTCGCCGAACGCCGCGGTGATCTCGGTGCCCGGCGGCACGCTGGTCACGGCCGTCCCGCCGTTGTTCAGCTCGGCGAGCTTCCAGGCACTGCCGGCCAGCCGGGTCTGCGCGGCGCGCAGGACGGCGCGGGTGGCCCCCTGCCGGTCAACCAGCAGCAGCCGACCCGCCTCCAGCCGATAGCGTTCGGTGGCGTGCAGCGCGGCGACGTAGGCGGCGGCCTGGGCCATGACGGCGGGCTCGCAGGCCATCATCGTGCTGGTCATGCGCTGGCCGGGAATGCGCAGCGCCTGGCCGGCGCCCGGCGTGTAGGTGCCGCCGATCAGGTTGCAGCCGTCCGAACCGCCCACCCGCCCGGCATCGAAGCGCAAGGTGGGCGCGCGTCCCGCGTCGACCGTGCGGCCATCCAGTTCGGCCAACGTCCATTCGGAGCCGTCCAGCGCGGCGGCTTCCGGTTTGTTTCCCATCGCCATGACCAGGAACGGCATGGCGATGGTCATGACAGCGACGGCAATGCGTTGTGCGGGCATGGCGATGCGAGGGGGGGCGGGAGAGAGGCATCCAGCTTAACCCGAGCCGCGGCCTAGCGCGACCCCGTCAGCAGCCGCTCCAGTTCGTCGAGGGGAATGGGGCGCGAGAGGTGGTAGCCCTGCGCCAGCTCGCAGCCTTCGCGGCGCAGGAAATCCAGCTGCGCCTCGGTCTCGACGCCCTCGGCGATGACCTGCAGGCCCAGGGTGTGGGCCATGCCCAGGATGGTGCGGACGATGGCGCAGTCCTCCTTGTCCTCGGGCGTGTCCTGGACGAAGGAGCGGTCGATCTTGAGGCGGTCCACCGGCAGGCGCTTGAGGTAGGACAGGGACGAATAGCCGGTGCCGAAGTCGTCGATGGCCAGGGCGACGCCCAGCTCGGCCAGGGCGTGGAAGATGGCGATGGTCTGCTCCACCTCGGCCATGGCCACGCTCTCGGTGATCTCCAGCTCCAGCTGGTCGGCCGGCAGCCCGGAGGCTTCCAGGGCCGAGCGCACCTGGCCGGGGAAATCGGGCTGGGTGAGCTCGCGGGCCGAGATGTTCACCGCCAGGCGCAGTCGCTGGCCCGTATCCCGCGACAGCCTGGCGATCTCGCCGCAGGCGGTCTCCAGCACGCAGCGGCCGATGGGCACGATCAGCCCGGTCTCCTCCGCCAGGGGGATGAAGTCCAAGGGCGGCACCAGCCGGTCGTCGTGGCGCCAGCGCAGCAGGGCCTCGACGCCGACGATCGCGCCGCTGGCCACGTCCACCTGGGGCTGGTAGTGGACCAGGAACTCGCGCCGCTCCACCGCGTAGCGCAGGGCCGTCTCCAGGGCCAGGTGGCGGGCGGCCTGCTCGGACATCTCCTCGTCGAAGAAGCGGAACTGGTTGCGCCCGCCCGCCTTGGCCCGGTACATGGCGGTGTCGGCGCTCCGGATGAGGCTCTCCATGCTGGTGCCGTCCTTGGGGAAGATGCTGATGCCGACGCTGGCGCTGATGAACCAGTCGCGTTCGTTCAGCAGCACCGGATCGCTCATGGCCCGCAGGATCTTCTCCGCCACCCGTTCGGCGTCGAGCGGGTCATCCACGTCTTCCAGCAGGATGGCGAACTCGTCGCCGCCCAGGCGCGAGACGGTGTCGCTGGCGCGGACGCAGTCGGCCAGCCGTTCGGACACGGTGACCAGGAGATGGTCGCCGGAGCTGTGGCCCAGGGTGTCGTTGATCTTCTTGAACTGGTCCAGGTCGACGAACAGGACGGCGAGCAGGCGCGCCTCGCGGATGGCGCGCTGCAGGGCGTGGCTGACCCGATCGGCGAACAGCTGACGGTTGGGCAGGCGGGTCAGCGGGTCGTAGTGGGCCAGTTCCCGGATCTGGGCATGGGAGCGCACCTGATCCGTGATGTCCTGGAACATGCCGATGTAGTAGCGGGTCTGTCCCGCCTCGTCGTGCACGGCGGAGATGGTCTCCCAGACCACGAACAGCTCGCCGTTCTTGCGCCGGTTGTGGATCTGTCCGGCCCAGCGTCCCTTGTGGAGGAGGTCGTGCCACAGGCTGGCGTAGAAGGCGTGGTCGTGGTGGTCGGACTTCAGGATGGCGGGCCGCCGGCCGATGGCTTCCTCGGGGGTGTAGCCGGTCAGCTCGCAGAACATGGGATTGACGCGCAGGATGCAGCCGGTGACGTCGGTGATCAGGATGGCCTGCAGGCCGCCGTCGAACACGCGGGCGGACAGCTCCGTCTCCTCCATGTGGCGCAGGCGATCGTCCAGGTGCCGGCGCACCCGCCGTTGCGCCAGCCCGATGCCGGTCAGGCCGAGCAGCCAGATGGCGCCGTGGGAGACCGCGGAGGCGCGCGCCGCGTTGTCGGCCGGCACGGTGAACTCGTCCAGGGGCAGGGCGACGCCGATCGCGGCGTTCACCCTGCCCACCTGGTAGCCCTGGTGGCCGTGGCATTTCAGGCAGGCCTCGCGCATCACCATCGGGCGCATGATGCGCACGTGGGGGCGGCCGTTCAGGTCGGCGACCTCGTGCACCTCCCGCTCGCCGCGCTGGAAGGCCCGGATGGCGCGCAGTTCCCAGGCATCCGGCAGGTTGGCCGGATTGAACGGATATTCCCCGACGATGCGGCCGGCCACGCCGTAGAGCTCCCGGTTCTCCTCGACGATCTGGCGCAGGGCGGAGACCGGGTCGTAGAGGGTGAGGGTCTTGCCGGATGCGGTGACGATGTCGCGGTCGGGCAGGAAATGCAGGTAGTCCAGGGGCCGGGTGCCCGGCTTGACCTCCAGATAGAGTCCCCCCTTGCCGACGCCCCACAGCCGGAAGGCGAATTCCTTGCTGAAATGGTCCACCGCCTTGCGATGCGCCATGGCGTGGGCATTCTCGTGCAGCAGGCGGACGTTGTAGTAGACGGAGGCGGCCAGGATCAGGGTCCACACGCACGCCACCAGCCAGACGATGCCGCGCAGCAGCCGCCGGTCGCCCTGCGGTTCGGCGAGGGAGGCGGCGCTGGCCCGTTCCGATGCGCCACGCGACAGGATCGCGGGCAATGCGTGCTCTTGGACGGGCGAGGGCATGGGGTGGGGTCTGTTCCCAGGGGCCAGGATTGTTATGTTTATCGGTCCCCCGGCGGCTTTCCTTGAATGGGACGCGCCGGCGCCGGAGCGGCTTACTCCCAGTCGTGGGCGTGGTAGTGGCGGTGCTCCAGCCCGCCGTGGCGATGCCGGTGGATGTGCACCAGGTTGGCGGCGACGAGCCGTTCGGGATCGGCGAGGAAGGCCTCGATGGGCCCGTCGTGGATCAGCCCGTGGTCCTCGCCCAGAACCAGGGCGCGGCTGCCCAGTTCGGGGGCGAGGCTCAGGTTGTGGGTGGAGGTGAGCACGGTGACCGGCAGGTCGGCGAGGAAGTCCACCAGCCAGCCGGTGGAGCGCGGGTCGAGGGCGGCGGCCGGCTCGTCCAGCAGCAGCAGTTCCGGCTCCAGGACCAGCAGGGCGGCCAGTGCCACCTTCTGCTTCTCGCCCCCGGACAGGCCGAAAGGCGGCCGGTCCAGGTGCGCCGCCACGCCCAGCGCCCCGGCCCACCGGCGCACCCGGTCGTCGACGTCCTTGAGCCCCAGCTGGCGCGGGCCGAAGGCGATCTCGTCGAACACGGTGGGGTTGAACAGCATGGCGTCCGGGTTCTGGAACAGCAGGGCCACCTCGCGCCGGAAGCGGCGGTTGCGCGCCGCGTTCCTGAGCCGCTTCGGGTCGACGGCCTCGCCCTGGTAGCGGTAGGTGCCCGAGGTCGGCGCGAGCAGGCCGGCGAGGATCTTCAGCAGGGTGGACTTGCCGGTGCCGTTGGCGCCCAGCAGCACGGCCTTCTCGCCGGGCTCGACGCGCAGGCTCAGCTCGCCCAGGGCGACGCTGCCGTTATAGCGGTAGCTCACGCCGTCCAGCTCAATCATTGAAGAACCCCCTTGCGCGCAGGGCCTGGGCGGTCTCCCGCGCGGCGACGAGACCCTTGTCGATGAACCAGGCGGCGGCCGCGGCGCTCGACCGGTAGCGGTCGCGCAGCCTGGGCCTGACCGGGGAACGGCTCACCAGGGCGAGGCGGAAGTCGCCGTGGGCGCGCTGGAAGCTGAGGGCCTGGCTGTAGGCGAGGCCCAGCAGGTAGGTCAGGGTGCGGGAGAAGTCCAGGGCGCGGAACAGGTTGACGCGGGCGACGAACAGGAAGGTGAGCAGGGTGAGGACGACCACGCGCAGGTTGATCAGCAGCAGGGTGTCCCAGGGCGACATCTGCCGCAGGCCGGCCAGCAGGAGATAGCCCAGGCTCACCGCCAGGTTGAAGATCAGCACCGCGCGCATGGCCCGCCAAAGCAGGGCGGGCGCCTGGCGGCCGGCCAGCAGGAGGAGGATGAACAGGCCCGCCGCCAGCGCGCGGGGGTCGTGCACCAGGGTGGCGGCGATGACCGCGGCGGCATAGCCGAGCAGCAGGCCGTGCTCGCGCCTCACGCGGCGTGCCTTGCCCGCAGGCGGACGAGTTGGCGGCTGCCCAGCCAGGTCAGCATGCCCTCCCCCAGCCCGAGCAGGGCATGCGGGATGAGCACGGCGGGCAGGGTGACCGCGAGATCGAAGGGAAAGAACAGGGGTCGCCCCGCCTCATCGTGGGCGATGGCCGGCTGCAGGCCCAGCACCACCGCCACCAACAGGGCCGGCAGGACCACCGAGACCCAGCCGGCCAGGATGAGGGCCGCCGGCTCGTTGAGCGGCCTGACCAGCCGCCAGGCGGACCAGGCGGACAGGCTGCCCAGAAAGCCCATGGCCAGGGCATTCACGGACAGGGCGGTGATGCCGCCGTCGCCGAACAGCAGGGCCTGCATGGCGAGCACCAGGGAGACCGCCAGGAATGCCATCCATACGCCGAAGCTCACCGCCAGCAGGGCAATGCCCGCCGCGTGGGCGGTGGTCCCCCCGGGCAGGGGGATGGCCACCATCATGAGCACGAAGGACAGGGCCGTGAGCACGGCCACATAGGGCAGGGTCTCCTCGTCCAG
>JALOTG010000258.1 GCA_025458005.1 Thiobacillaceae bacterium | reverse complement strand
CGACCGCCCCTACAAGCAGGCCAAGCCGGTCTCTGCCTGCCTCTCGATCATGCGGCGCATGGCGGAGGAAGGGCATATCGACCCCGACCTCTTCGCCGTATTCCTGGCGGAGGAAATCCCCACGGCCTACGCGCGCGAGCACCTGCCGCCCGAACAGTGGGACTGAACGCCGCGCCGCGCTCGCATGCCGATTTCCACACGGGCTGCTAAAGTCTGAGTATCGCGCTCAAGAATAACGAGGAGATCCATGGCATCGCATGTCTTCGTCGCCATGCCCTTCGGCCGCAAGCAGGACATCGAGTTCGACGCGGTGTACGCCGACTACCTGAAACCCGCCCTGGAAGAGGCCGGCTCGCGCGGGCGATATCCGCACCGACATGTTCCAGGAACTGCTGCTCGCCGACCTGGTGGTGGTGGACCTCAGCATCGACAACCCCAACGTCTGGTACGAGTTGGGCGTGCGCCACGCCCTGCGCGCGCGTGGCGTCCTGCTAGTGCAGAGCGCGCGCGCCTACCAGCCCTTCGACGTCTACACCGAGCGCAAGCTGCGCTATCACCTGCTGGAGGGGCGTCCCGATCCCGCCCACCTGGCCGCCGACCGCGCCGCCCTCGGCGCCATGGCGCGGGCCACCATGGAATCCTGGCACGGCCGCGCCATCAGCCCGGTCTATCACCTGCTGCGCGACCTGCGCGAGCCGCCCTGGCGCGACCTGCTGCTGGCCGGCGACAACGAGTTCCGCGCCGCCTACGAGGACTGGCACCGGCGCATGGAGGTGGCGCGCAAGCGCAACCGGCCCGGCGACGTGCTGGTGCTGGCGGAAGAGACGCCCATCTGGGCCCTGCGCCTGGAAGCCCGCCGCGCCGCCGGCAAGGCGCTGCTCAAGCTGCGCCAGTACCGGCTTGCCCTCGAGCAGGTGGAAGCCGCCCTCGAACTGGCGCCGGATGACGTCGGCTGCCAGCGCGACAAGGCCCTGCTGCTGGGCCGCCTGGGCCGCCACGACGCCGCCCTGGAATGGGCAGAGAATCTCGTCCGCCAGCGCCCGGCGGCAGCCGAGGACTGGTGCCTGGTCGGACGCCTGGAGAAGGACGACTGGGTACGCCGCTGGCGCCTGTCGGACGCGACGCCCGCGGCCATGCGCGAGCGGGCGGTGCGGGAGATCGCGCAGCTCGTGCAGGCGGTCGAGCCCTACATGAATGCCTTCGTGCGGGATCCCGCGCATTTCTATTCCGGCATCAACGCCTGCACCCTGCGTCACCTTCAGCTCCACCTGGGCGACCAGCTCAAGCAGCCGGCCAGCCTGCCCAACCTCGAAGGCGGCGTCACCTGGGCCTGCCTGGCGGCGCTCGAACGCCAGCCGGAGGACTACTGGACGCACGCCAGCTGGGCCGAACTCAACGTCCTGCTGAGCCCGCCCGAGCGGGTCGAGGAGGCCTGGCGCGAGGCGGTGACGCTGGCCGACAAGGACTGGTTCGCGCTGGATTCCAGCCGCCAGCAACTGCTCATCCTGCGCGATCTCGGCTTCCGCCCCGAGGCCGTGGCCGCCGCCCTGGCCATCGTCGAGGGGGAGATCGCCGACCTGGAGGCGCCCTGGCGGCCGCGCCGCGTGTTCCTGTTCAGCGGCCACATGATCGACGCCGCCGACCGCGCCGAGCCGCGCTTTCCCGCCGACCGGGAGGCGGCGGCGGCGCGCGCCATCGCCGACAAGCTCGACGAGCTGGGCATCGGCGCCGACGACCTCGCCCTCTGCGGCGGCGCCTGCGGCGGCGACATCCTGTTCGCCGAGGCCGCCCTGGCGCGCGGCTGCCGCGTCGAACTGTTCCTGCAGTTCGAGGAGCCGGAATTCCTCCAGGCTTCCGTCGCCTTCGCCGGGGAAAGCTGGGTGGACCGCTACTACGCCCTGAAGGAACGCGGCGACAGGGTGGCGATCCGCATCCAGACAGAGGAACTGGGGCCGCCCCCGGTCGGCGTGAATCCCTACGAGCGCAACAACCTCTGGCAGTTGTTCACCGCCCTGGCGCACGGCCCTGATCTGGTGCGCTTCGTCGCCCTGTGGAACGGACTCGGCGGCCAGGGTCCCGGCGGCACCCGGCACATGGTGGAGACGGTCAAGCAATACGCCGGCCGCGTCGCCATCCTCGATACCCACGCCCTGTTCGCGGCCTGAGGCGCGAGGCATGACGGCGCGCCCCCGCACCCCCTCGCCGATGCGTACGGAGCCGACGCGGTGAACTCCACCGGCGCCCTGTTGTCCGCCCTGCTCGCCGCGGTGTTCCTGTCCGGCCTGCTGGCCTGGCTGGTAGCGGCCTTGTACCGCCGCCGCATGCTGGCGTTGATGCGCGCCGGCCCGGCCCCGGACGCCGCCCGGCCGGCTGCGGACGCAGCCTTCACCCTGCTGGAGCAGCGGCCCGCGGTTGCCCTCGACCTGGCGGCCAACCGCCGCGCCAGCCGGCGCTTCCTGCTCGCCCTCGGCGGCGTCAGCCTGCTGGTCGGCCTCACCCAGTCCTGGCTGGCGCTGCTGTTCGTCTACGACGATCCCCACTTCTCCCTCAACCGCCTGCTGGTGCTGGGCCTGGTCTACGCCTGGCCGATGACCCTGGCCTGGGGCCTGGCCCTGCGCTGGTCCTGGGCGCGCACCCTGGGCGCCGTGCTGGCCTACATGGCGGTCATGGCCTTGCTGGTGATGCTGCGCTCCAACGAGCAGCAAACCCTCGCCCAGGTCGCCGGCTGGCTGGGCAGCGTGGTTGCCCTGCCCATGCTGGTCACCCTGGCCATCGCCGCCAGCGGCCGCATCCGCGCAGTGGCGCCCTATCTGCTGCCGCCCCTGCTGGTGCTCAGCACCGCCTCCGTCCTGGTCTTGCAGGTCATGGCCGCCGGCGCCGCCGACCCGCCCGCCTGGGTGTACGCGCTGGTCGGCTGGCTGGGTGCCTACGGCGCCATCGCCGCCCTCGCCTTCGTGCCCTGGCTGCTGCTGGCCTGGCCGGTGTACGCGCTGGCACGCTGGCTGGCGGCGGCCTATCGGGCCAAACGCTTCTCCGACCTGGCTTACCTGTTCGCCGCCTACTGGTTCGTGGTGCTGTCCGCCAGCACCCTGACCGCGGTGGAGGGCAACGGCGCCGCCGGCCTCACCCAGCTCTTGCCCTGGCTCTGGCTGCCCGTCGCCGGCGCGGCCCTGGGCGGCTGGCTGCGGCCGCCGGAGAGGCCGGCCACCCTGCTGGTGCTGCGCGTCTTCCAGCGCGATGCCCAGGTGGAGCGGCTGTTCGACCGGGTGGTGGAACGCTGGCGCCTGACCGGCAACACCCTGCTCATCGCCGGCACCGACCTGGTCAGCCGCACCCTGGACGCGGACGAGTTGTTTGCCTTCCTGAACGGCCGCCTGCGCCAGCGTTTCATCGCCGACGAAGCGGAGCTGCCGCGCCGCATGGCCGAACTGGACCTGCTACCCGATCCGGACGGCCGCTACCGGGTGAACGAGCACTACTGCTTCGACGCCACCTGGCAGGCCGCCCTGCGCGCCCTGGTGGCGCGCAGCGACGTGGTGCTCATGGACCTGCGCGGCTTCCGCGCGGAGAACCGCGGCTGCCGCTTCGAGCTGGGGGTGCTGGCGACAGCCTCGCATCTGCGCCGGGTGGTGCTGCTGCACGATGCCGCCACCGCACGCGAGGTCGCCGAAGCCGACCTCGCCGGGGCGCCGCCCGGACGTTGCAGCTGGCTGCGCGCCGACACACTGAACCCCAGAACAGCCGGCGCCGCGTTGGCCGCGCTGTTTGGCGCCGACACGAACCACCAGTAGAGAACAGGTCAAGGAGAACTCGATGGCGAAAGGTTTGCGCTACCAGGATGACTATCTCGTCGGCGGCCCCGCCCGCGCCCGCGTCACCCCCAACTTCACCCTCGCCGAATATGCCGGCG
>JALOTG010000090.1 GCA_025458005.1 Thiobacillaceae bacterium | reverse complement strand
TGGTCACGCTGATCTGGTTGGTGTTCAGATCCAGGCTGTAGCTCAGCACGCCCCACACGTCCTGGTCGTAGTCGCCGCCCTGCTCGCTGTCCTCCCAGTTGAGGTAGATGAGACCGCTGGCGGTGGTGGCGGTGGCGCTCTGGTAGACGATGCGCATGTCGACCAGCTGGCCGCCGCCGAAGGTACCGCTGACGTTCAGGCGGTAGGCGGGCTGGATGACCACCCGCGGCTGGGTCTCGCCCTGCACGGCGATGCGGATCTGCGGCACGTTGGTGGCCAGTTGCACGCCATAGGTGCTCACCTTGAGGGAACGCGTGTCCGTCGCGGGGGGGGTGAGGTCGGCGCGGATGCGATTGGTCTTGGCGTGGTGGGCCAGGCCGGACATCAGGTAGGAGCCGAGCACGGTCGGGCCCTCCGGGCAGATCCCCGCGATGCTGCCCAGCGCGGCCACGCTCTTGGCGTCGCATAGCTCGTTGGTGTTGGCGCCGCTGCGGCCGACGAACCAGTTGGCGCCGTGGATGCCCTCGCCGTCGCCCACCACGTTGGTCAGGGTCGCGGCGGTACTGGCGGAGTTGATGGCGCTCATGCTGGTCCCGGCCAGGTCGCTGTCGTAGCTGGAGACGGCCGAATTGAACAGCACCACGTTGAGCGGCGCGCAGTAGTTGGTGCTGTTGAGCGGGTCGGACCAGCCGGCCAGGGGCAGCCCGAGCAGGTTGTCCTTGCTGCCGCTGTTGGTGTAGGTATAGGCGGCGGTGGGGGTGTTGCCGGCCAGGTAGCGCAGGGATTCGTGGTAGATCTCCGACATCGGATTGCCCCAGCTGGTGCACTGGTTTTCCGTGATGCTGGTGAGCTGCCAGGTGCAGCTGTCGCCGCTGGCGTCCTGATAGGTGCCGTTGTCGTAGCGGTAGCCGTAGACCCGCATGTAGTTGAGGGTGTTGATGATGCCCGCCGGCGTGGCGGCGGAGTTGCTGGCGCGCGGGCTGTTGGGCGGCGTCGCGGGCTGCACGAAGGTGCCGTCGGTGTTGACGTTGACCTCGTCGGCGAGGCTGCCCATGTTCTTGCGCAGCACGCCGCCGGAGATGTTCTTGGCGTGGCTGCCGGTCATCAGGCCGAAGTGCAGCTGCTCGCTGTCGCCGTAGTACTGGAGCAGACCGATGGGCTTGTAGTTGCCGCTGGGGTACTGCTTGCAGCGCTCCTTGCCGAGCAGTCCGGTCACGCAGGCCTGCGCCCGCACCGCGTAGTCGCCCGCCGCCAGGCCGCTGCCCAGGGCATTGACGATGCGCCCGGAACTGGTGGTGCTGCGGTTCGGGCCGATGCTGCTGGCGTACAGGCCGGTGATCGCCGCCCGGTTGCCGTTGGTGCGCCGGCCGCCGATCGCGCCAGTCTCCTCGGCGACATCGGAGGCGCCGGCGATGGTGTCCTCGCGCCACATGCACTGGCGGCGCTCGTTGGCGGCCCAGAGGGAGAAGTTGCCCTGGGCCACGCGCAAGAGCGGGGGATTGGTGTTGTTCTGCGACTTGTCCGTGCTGGCGCCCATGGTGATGTTGCACAGGGTAATGCCGGTCTGGGTCCAGTTCTCGACGCTCCAGCTGGACTTCGACACGCCCGCGCCCTCCACCCGCTCGACCAGCACCCTGATATTGCCCACGGCGCAGCTGCTGGTGTTCGCCGCCAGCCCGTTGTACATGCTGATCCCGGTGCCGTTGACGCAGCCGACCGCGCCGATCATGTAATTCGTGTTCGGGGCGTCCGTGGCGCGGATCACCACCTGGTCGCCATAGGCGAACTTGGTGGTGTCGCTGACCGCCAGTTCCACGGAGGCGGGGGTGGCGTTGGGGATGGTCAGGTTGCTGGCGCTGGTCACCGCGGCGGGGGCGGTGGGCGGGCTGAAGGGGGTGAGCTGGCCGATGTCGGCGCCGTTGTAGTACTTGGCCCAGGCGTGCGCGTCGCCGGGGATGTAGGAACGCTCCAGCACCGTGGCGGCGCTGGTGTCGGTGGAGCGCAGGCCGCCGTAGAGCAGCTTGCGCACCGCGTCCATGCGGCTCATGGTCGCCCAGTTGAGGAAGTTGCCGCTCCAGGCGTTGGCGCAATACTTGTTGGCGGTGACGGAGGACGGCTCGAAGCGGTGGTTGGCGGCGCTGTAGGTGTAGCACTTGTAGGAATCGAAATAGCCGTAGTAGTCGATGGCGTGCTTGTAGGTCGTGTCCAGCTGCCCGTCGCCGTCCAGGTCCGAGTAGTCGTTGTAGGCCTTCTTGTACAGCTGCTGGTCCTTGGAGAGATTCAGCATCACCTGGGGCGGGATGCTGTTGCTGATGAACAGGGGGCTCTGCGCGGGCGTCAGGGCCAGGGCGCCGGGGGCCGCGGACAGGCCGAGCAGGCCCAGCGTGAGGACGAGGCGTGATTTCATGATGGACCTCCTGTTCGTGGCTAGAGGCGGAAGACCTCTTGCAGCATCACCACGGTGCCGGAGCGGGCGCCGGTGGCGCGGACGGTGATGCGGTAGTAATAGCTGTCGCCCTGTCCCGGCGTCTGCTTGCGGTAGCCCTCGATGATGTAGCGCGGCTGTGCGTCCACCCCCTCGATGGCCGCGGCGCCGGTGATCTCGCCGTAGTCGATGGTCCTGGCGGCGTCGTCGAACAGGCCCGGGCTGGTCCAGACCGGATTGGCCATGCCATTGGGCGTGTTGGCGGCATAGCCGGCGGCGCCGTTATAGCAGAGACCGGCGTTGCAACCGGGCTTGAAATTGGTCAGGCCGGTGACGTTGGCAACCAGATAGGCCTCGGCGTCGCGCAGCGCCATTTCCGCCGCCTGATAGGCCCGCTTGCGGTCCTGCCAGCCGCCCGACATGCGTTCCTCCAGGGCGGCGGTGTTCATCACCGCGATGCCCAGGGCGGTCAGGACGACGAGAACGATCAGACTGGTCAGCAGGGTGACGCCCCGCTGGCTGGCGCGGCTGGTCGTCATCGCGATCGTGGGCATGGCCGATCCCCTGTCTAGACGCCGCGGTTGCGCAGCTGGTGGGTGACCCGCAGGATCCGACGCAGGCGGGTATCGGCCGGCTGGAGGTTGCCCGCGCAGTCCTGGTATTGCTGGGCCTGGGCGGCCACACCCGTATTGGGCGAGTGCAGCAGCAGGCAGACCTGGGCGGTGATCACCAGACCCCAGTTGGCCGGCGTGGCGGTGTACTGGTCCACCGCGCGATCGCCGTTGTTGTCCACGCCGTAGATCAGCTGCATGTCCTCCACCCCCTCGGCTAACACCTGCGCGCCGCCGCCGCCGCCGTTCCCGGCGCACATGAGCTGGTTGTCGGCGTTGATGTAGTACTCATTGACCACCGGGTTGGTGGCCACCGCCCCCCCCACGCAATCCGCCGTGCCGTCGAAGCTCAGCCGCAGGTAGTCGGTGCCGGCCTTGCGTTCCGCCGCGCGGGCCGCGACGACGCCGTTCTCGCCGCTGATCGGGGTGCCGACGAATTCGGTCTTGGGGTCGGTGTAGACCGGCGTGATGTCAGCGTAGCCGGCCTGGGCGATGTCCCGCCCCAGCATGTCCATGGCGAAACGGCCGTTTTCCTGCAGCCGGGCGCTGTCGTCCTGGGTGCGGAAGGTGCCCAGGCTGCCCATGAACAGGTAGCCGATGGCCGCCGTGATGACCAGGCCGATGGCCATCGCCACCAGCATTTCCAGGATGCTGAGGCCAGCCTGCCGCGAGGGGGGGTGCGAGACGGGGAGGGTCATCCGCGATGGCGCACGAAATAGCATCGGGTGTTGGCGGCGGGCGCGCCGCAGGCGGTGGCCGCGTCGGTTCCGGCCTGCCAGCCGGCGCCCCCGTTGAGGGTCTTGTCGTGCCAGCGCACGGCGACCCAGAAGGTGTTTGCGCCGGTATCGGTCACCAGGCCGCTGCCGCTGGGCAGGGTGTTGCCGTTGCCGGTGTTCCAGCGATTGTGGTCGTAGGTGGCCAGCTGCTGGGCGGTGCAGGCTGCCGCCGCGCAATTGACGGCCAGGTCCGGGATGCTGGCGTCCAGGTTGTCGTAGCTGTTGGCCGCCACCCCGACCGGGTTGGCGCGCATGCGCTCGACCATATCGTAGGCCTGCTGCACGGCCAGGGAGGCGTAGTCGGCGCTCTGGTTGGTGCGCAGGGCGTCCACCTGCATGCCGGCGATGCCCAGCAGGCCGGTGGAGACCACCGCCAGGGTCACCAGGGTCTCCAGCATGCTGATGCCGGCCTGGCGGAAACGGGCGCCAAGGGTGCCCTGGCCGGGGACACGGACCGTGGTGGCGGGGGGGGTGAGGCGGGGCTGTCGAGTCATCACGCTGCTCCTATGCACAAACCGTTTATCCGGTCTCGGTCGGATTAAGGCTTGCTTGAGCAGCGGCGATGGAACTGCCGCGTGACTCGAGATGCAGCCCGGCTGCCATTGCTGTTGCGTTAGGCCCGCGGCTTTGCGTCTCCACCTTTCGGTGGGTTTGCCCTTGAATCTCGATCCGAGAATTACGTACTACGTGAACCAGTTACGGCACGATCGCAATTCCCTTGATGGTACATGCGTACCATCCGTTGTTTCCTTCAGGCGTAGGTGTCCACGCGCTGACCCAGATGCGGCGGATTGGCGGGCGGCGGGGCCTGCTCGACCTGCCGGCTGAGCATCTCGGCGACCTGGCGCTGCGCGTCGGCGGTCTGCCGCAATGCGATCAAGGTGGCGTCGGCGTGGCTTTGCGCCTGACTGGCGGTCGTGTAGGAGACACCGTCCATGCTCGCGTTCCGGTCCGGAGGTTGGCGTCAATATAGGCTGCTCCGGGCCAGCCCACCATTGCCGTTCGTCGGATAGTCGCGCGGCAGCAGCACCCACATGCGGCCCTTCTGCTTCATGGCGCCGGCCAGCCGGCCGGCGTCGTCGCCATAGCCCCAGAAGAAGTCGGCGCGCACGTTGCCGCGGATGGCGCCGCCGGTGTCTTGGGCGAGCATCAGGCGTTCCAGCGTGAGGTTCGAATTGGGCCGCGTGGTGGCGAGCCAGACCGGCGCGCCGAGCGGGATGGCGCGCGGATCGATGGCAATGCTGCGTTCGGCGGTGAGCGGCACGCCCAGGGCACCCAGGGGCCCGGACAGGCTGTTGGGCAGCTCGCGGAAGAAGACGTAGCTGGGGTTGGCGTTGAGCAGCTCCGGCAGCCGGCTCGGATTGCGCCGGCCCCAGTCCTTGATGCCCTGCATGGAGGCCTTGTCCAGGGTCAGTTCGCCCTGCTCCACCAGCCACTTGCCGATGGACCGGTAGGGATGGCCGTTCTGGTCGGCGTAGCCGATGCGCACGACGTCGCCATTCTCCAGCCGCACGCGGCCGGAACCCTGCACCTGCAGGAAGAACAGCTCGACCGGATCGTCCACCCACAGCAGCTCCCTGCCGCGCAGGGCGCCCTGGCCGTTCTCGATCTCCGCGCGGCTGAAATAGGGCACCACCTTGCGCCCGTCGAGGCGGCCGCGCAGGCGCATGTTCCTGAGTTCCGGGTAGAGGGTGCCCAGGTCGACCACCAGCAGGTCGTCGGGGGGGCCGTAGAGGGGGTAGGGGAACTTCATGGAGGGGTAGCGGCTGCCGCTCAGCTGCGGTTCGTAGTAGCCGGTCACCAGCCCCTCGTCCAGGCCGTCGGGCTGCAGGACCTGGTAGGGGAGGAAGTGCCGCTCGAAATAGCCGCGCGCCGTGTCCGTGTCGGGCAAGGCCAGCTGGCTGGCCGCCTCGCAGGCCTTGTTCCACAGAGGCTGGCTTCTGAGCCCCCGGCAGGATTGCAGCAGGGCCGGCCAGGCCAGGGTCAGATCGTCCTGCCGCCAGCCGGGCAGATCGGCGAAGGACACCGCCCGGATCCAGCTCATGGCCAGCGGCTTGGCGGGTTCCGCCGCCGGCGGGGCGACCGGGGGGGGCACCGCCGGCCGTGGCGTGGTGGCGGCGGGTGGCACGACCGGCGGGAGGTCGCCCGCGGGATGGCTCGGCAGCGTGGCTGGGGCCGTCGGCGGCGGGGCGGCGGGGCGGCCTTCCGGCGCGGTGGTGGGCGTCATGGCCGGCATCAGTCCGCAGCCGGTCAGCCAGAGGGAAAGGAGGATGGCGGGAACGGACTGGAAAGGGGGCATGTAGGGAGCGCGCGAAGGCGGGGTCGGGCTGATGCGGTGAACGCCGGCGAGTATAGCAACAAGCAGGCGCAAGCCCGCCAAGACCGACGACCTGGTCCATGGACCGCAGGGATAAAAAATCAAGTCTTGTCGCCCGGCGCGGAATTGCCCATCCTTCGTGGCCCCGCAGAACACCCGAACGTCCATGCTCCCGTCCATCCAAGACCGCATCGCCCAGGAACTGGCCGTGCAGCCCCGCCAGGTGGCGGCCGCCGTCGCCCTGCTCGACGAGGGCGCCAGCGTGCCCTTCGTCGCCCGCTACCGCAAGGAGGCCACCGGCGGCCTCGACGACACCCAGCTGCGCCTGCTGGAGGAGCGCCTGGCCTACCTGCGCGAGCTGGAGGAACGCCGCGCCGCGATCCTGTCCAGCGTCGAGGAGCAGGGCAAGCTCACGCCCGAGCTGCGCGAACGCATCGGCCAGGCCGACACCAAGCAGCGCCTGGAGGACCTCTACCTGCCCTACAAGCCGAAGCGACGCACCAAGGCGCAGATCGCCCGCGAGGCGGGCCTGGAGCCTCTCGCCCTGGCGCTGCTGGGCGATCCCGGCCTCGATCCCGAAGTGGCGGCCGCCGCCTACGTCGACGCGGACCAGGGCGTGGCCGACGTCAAGGCCGCCCTGGACGGCGCCCGCCAGATCCTCATGGAACGCTTTGCCGAGGACGCCGAGCTGCTCGGCCGACTGCGCGACCACCTCGATACACGGGGCATCCTGGCCGCCCGCGTGCTGGAGGGCAAGCAGGCGGAGGGGCAGAAGTTCCGCGACTACTTCGACTACGCCGAGCCGCTGCGCGCGGTGCCCTCGCATCGGGCGCTGGCGCTGTTCCGCGGCCGCAACGAGGGCATCCTGCGGCTGGAGCTCAGGCTGCCCGAGGATCTGGAGGCGAGCCCCCCCGCCTCGACCTCGGCCGAGGCGATGATCGCCGCGCGCTTCGCCATCCGCGATCAAGACAGGCCGGCCGACGCCTGGCTGCGCGAGACGGTGCGCTGGGCCTGGAAGGTCAAGCTCGGCCTGCACCTGGAGCTGGACCTGCTCAATGCCCTGTACCAGCGGGCGGAGGAGGAGGCCATCCGGGTGTTCGCCGCCAACCTGAAGGACCTGCTGCTCGCCGCGCCGGCCGGGCCACGCGCGGTGATGGGCCTCGACCCGGGCATCCGCACCGGGGTCAAGGTGGCGGTGGTGGACCGCACCGGCAAGCTGCTCGACACCGCCACCGTCTACCCGCACCAGCCGCGCAACGATTGGGAGGGTGCGCTGCATGCCCTGGCTGGCCTGGCGGGCAGGCACGGCGTCGAGCTGGTCGGCATCGGCAACGGCACCGCCAGCCGCGAGACCGACCGCCTGGTCGCCGACCTCATCAAGCGCCATCCCGGGCTGGGCCTGGGCAAGGTGGTGGTGAGCGAGGCGGGCGCCTCGGTGTATTCCGCCTCCGAACTCGCCGCGCGCGAGTTTCCCGACCTCGACGTCAGCCTGCGCGGCGCGGTGTCGATCGCCCGGCGGCTGCAGGACCCGCTTGCCGAGCTGGTCAAGATCGAGCCCAAGGCGATCGGCGTCGGCCAGTACCAGCACGACGTCGGCCAGGCGAAGCTGGCGCATGCCCTGGACGCGGTGGTGGAGGACTGCGTGAACGCCGTCGGGGTGGACCTGAACACCGCCTCGGCGCCCCTGCTGGCGCGCATCTCCGGCCTGAACGCCGGGCTGGCCGCCGGCATCGTCGCGCACCGCGACCAGCACGGCCCGTTTCGCGACCGGCCGGCCCTGCTGGCGGTAGCGCGCCTCGGCCCGAAGACCTTCGAGCAGGCCGCCGGCTTCCTGCGCATCGCGCGCGGCGACAACCCGCTCGACGCCTCCGCCGTGCACCCGGAGGCCTATCCGGTGGTCGAGCGCATCCTCGCCGACGTGAAGAAGGACGTGCGCGCCCTGATCGGCGACGCGGCCAGCCTGCGCCGTCTCGACCCCGGCCGCTACACCGACGCGCGCTTCGGCCTGCCGACGGTGAAGGACATCCTGCGCGAACTGGAGAAACCGGGCCGCGACCCACGCCCCGAGTTCCGCGCCGCCGCCTTCAAGGACGGCGTCGAGGACCTCAAGGACCTGCAGCCGGGCATGCTGCTGGAGGGGGTGGTGACCAACGTCACCAACTTCGGCGCCTTCGTCGACGTGGGCGTGCACCAGGACGGACTGGTGCACGTCTCGGCCCTGGCCGAGCGCTTCGTCCGGGACCCGCGCGAGGTCGTGAAGGCGGGCGACATCGTCCGCGTCAGGGTGCTGGAGGTCGACCTGCCGCGGCGCCGTGTCGCGCTCACCATGCGCCTGGGCGATGCCGTGCCCGCCGCATCCCCGCGCCAGGACGGGGGCGGTGCCGGCAGGCCGCCATCCGCCGGTCCGCGCCCCGCCGCGCCGCGACAGGCCGGGGGCGCGCTGGCCGAGGCGCTTGGCCGGGCGATGAAGCGCTAGTGTCGGATGGCGGGTTAGATCAGCCCGGCCCACGGCTGACTGCCGCCGCCTCGCCGCCCATCACCTGGTAGAGCCGCCGGGCGGGCCGGTCCCGCCCGCTGACCCAGCAGGTGTCGGCCGCTGCCGTGCGCATCGTGGGCATCCGGAAAGGCGCATCGTCGCCGCCACCAACCGGGACCTGTCCCAGCGGCGCAAGGAGGGGCAGTTCCGCGCCGACCCTGGAGGAGATCGAGCGGCCGTACGTGGAGATCCTCACCCGCAAATACGCCGGCCATGGCGGCCGCATCGCCGGCATCCTGGGCGTCAGCGAGCGCAACATCTACCGGCTGCTGGACAGACACGGCCTCAAGTGAGGCGCTGACCCGGGTGGCCGGGGGGCGGCCGCGCGGTCTGTTCAGCGGGAGGATTTGCGTGCGTTGATCCGCTCCCACAGCCAGCCACCGGGCGCTTCCTGGCCGGTGAGCAGATAGGCGAGCACGTTGTAGTTGCGCAGGGTGAGGGCCTGGCGGCGGTGGATGCCGGGCGCGCCGCAGAACAGCAGGCCGTCGCCCTGGCGCAGGGGCGTATCCTCGTCCGGCAGCAGGACGTCCTCGCCGCCGCGCCGCAGCAGCAGGGGGATGATGGCCAGGCGCGCCGACCGGTCGGCGGGGTCGCTCAGCAGGTCGGCCACGCGTGGGCGCAGGCCGGACGCGCAGGCCTGCCAGCAGCCGATGCCCTGCTCGCGGCTCAGCTCCACCCCCCACACCTCCGGCACCGTCTCGCCGACCACGGCGGCGATGCGCGAGATCAGCTCGTTGGCCCAGTCGTTGTCCTGCCGCCGGGAGACGGAGAAGAAGCGCACCAGCAGCGGCGTGGTGAGCAGGGACAGGAACTCGTGGGCGACGATGTGCGAGGGCTGCATGGTGATGCGCGCGTCGAGCCGTTCGAACAGCGGCGCGTTGGCGTGGCGGTTCTGGCGGATCACGGTGAACAGGCCGGGGTTCAGCTCCAGGGCGGTCATGATGATGGACAGGTTGTTGATGTCGTCGTCGGTGCCGGCCACGATGCCGACCGCGTCCTGGATGCCGGCGTCCATCAGGGTGGCCGCCTCGGTGCCGCGGCCGCGGATGCAGTCGGCGCAGCCGGTGCGGGCCGGATCGGCCTCCACCACCGCCGTCGCGATGCCTTCCCTGCGCAGGTAGCGCACCACCGCCTTGCCGAAGCGCCCGTAGCCGCACACCACCCACTTGCCCCTGGGCGGCTGGCGCAGCTCGATCAGCCGGTGGCCGGGCACGTCGGTGAGCCACTCGTAGAGCAGGTAATGGCCGGGCGCGTTGAGGGCCATGGCGAGGTGTTCGGCGAACGCCTCGAAGGCGTTGACGATCTCGTCGGTGCCGAAGGACAGCATGTTGGCGGCCACGTCCAGGGTGTCGGCCCGGCACAGGACCGGCAGCCGGGGCCGCATCAGCTTGGCGGTCACCGCCACGGTCAGGTTGGCCTGGTCGTCGTTGGTCAGGGCGACGACGCCGGCGCAGTGGGGGTGGTGCAGCCCGGCGTGGATGAGGTTCTCCGGCAGGCGCACGTCGGCGGACAGGGCCGGGACGTCCAGGTGGTAGTGGCCGGTCTCCAGCTCGCCGATGCGGCGCGGCTCGATGTCCAGCACCACGGCCTGCTGGCCGCGCGCGTCCAGGGCGGTGAGCAGCAGCTCGCCGGTCTCGCCGTAGCCGCACAGGATGTAGAACGGCTGGCGCAGCCGGCGCACCTTGCGCTGCAGCCGGGCGAGGCGGCGCACGCGGCGGTAGGCGGGATCCTGCAGCAGGGCCAGGATGGTGCCGATGCTGTACAGCCAGACGACCACCGTCAGGTAGATGGAGAAGGTCGCCCAGGCGCGCTGCGCGTCGCTGAAGGCGCCGGGAAGCTCGCCGAAGCCGATGGTGGTGGCGGTGTAGCTGACGAAGTAGAAGGCGTGGAAGAAGTCCATCGGCGGCGCCGCCCGGCCTTGGGCGTCAACGCCCGGCATCAGGGTCATGCCCAGGATGGACACCGCGTAGCTCAGGACCAAGGCGATCAGCGGCGCGCGCATGCGCCGCAGGATCATGAACAGCACGCTGTGCATGACGGCCGGACCGCCGGTCAGCGGTGGAACATCACCGTCTCGATGATCAGGATGATGACCGACAGCACGTTGGCCATCAGGGCGCCGGCGGCCAGGGAGACGATGCTGGCCATCACCGAGGGGGTGAGGCCGTCGCCGGTGAGGTACACCGCCACGCCCCAGCCGCTGGCGGCGGCGATCAGCTGCAGGTCGGCCACCAGGCTGGCGGCCAG
>JALOTG010000257.1 GCA_025458005.1 Thiobacillaceae bacterium | reverse complement strand
TTCTACGAAGCCACGCCCCGGCTGTTCCGCGAAGCCATCGGTTGGGCGGTGAACACGTGGTTGGAACGCCCCAGCCACATCACGGGGATGCGCGAGCGGGCGATGAAGCTGCGCTTCCAGTGGGAGGATTCGGCGCGGCGCTATGTCGAGATCTACCAGCGTGCCATGGCGCGGCGGGGGCCATGAGCCGGGCATGAGCACGGTCGGCCTGGTGCTGGCCGCGGGGGAGTCGCGGCGAATGGGGCAGCCCAAAGCGCTGCTGCAAGCGGCGGATGGCGTGCTGCTGGCGGCGCAACAGGCCGCTGTGCTGCGGGCGGGCGGTTGCGCGCCGGTGGGCATTGTGCTGGGTTCCGAAGCGGATACCATTCGCGCGCGGCTGCCCCAGAGCCTGACCACGGTGATCAATCCGGGGTGGGCGCAGGGACGGATGACGTCCCTGCAGGCCGGAATCCGGGCTTATCCGCAGGCGACAGGCTACCTCTTCCTGCCGGTGGACACCGTGGGCGTGGCGGTGAAGACGGTCACGGCGCTCTTGGCCGCCGCCCGGGCGGCACCAACCGGAGTCTGGCGCCCCGTCTACCGGGGGGCCAAGGGCAACATTCTATGGCTGTCGCCCGCCGCGGGGGCGGATCTGCTGGCCTTGCCGCCGGATGCACGGGTCGATGAATGGGCCCGGTCGCGCGCGCAGGAGCTGGAGGTGGGGGATGCAGCCATCCTGTGCAACGTGAATACTCCCGAGGATTGGGCGCTGGCCGTAAGCGTCCGGAGGGCTACCGCACCGGAGCCGTGCGGGCGGCCAACCATTGGGCGGGGGTGTAGCGTGCGGCGGTCTGGTTGGTCATGGTGGGCAAGCGCGGGAGGACGTCGAGAAGGTACTCCTGCGGATTGATGCCCAGCATTCGGCAAGATTCCAGCAGGCTGTAGAGGATGGCCGAGGTCTGGCCGGCTTCCTCGCTGCCGAAGAACAGCCAGTTCTTCTTGCCCACGGCCGTGGGCCGGATCGCGTTTTCGACGAGATTGTTGTCGATTTCCATGTGGCCATGCCGGGTATACACTTGCAGGCGCTCCCATTGGTCCAAGGCGTAGAAGATCGCTTTGCTGGTCAGGCTCTTGGGCAGGTACTGGGCAGCGGCGGCTCTGAGGTCCTTTTGGATCTTCGCAAGGATAGGCAGGCTTTCGCGTTGCCGCGTCGCGAGCCGCAGGGCGGCGTCGGCCTGTAGCTCGCGCAGGTCCGCCTCGATGCGGTAGAGCCGCTGGATGTCGGCCAGCGCCTGGACCGCCAGTTGGCTTTCCTCGCGGGCTTCGAAGAACTTCCGCCGCGCATGGGCCCAGCAGCCCGCCAGCTCCACCTGAGCGCGCAGATGTTGATGCTCGGGCTTATGGTAAAACCCTTCATAGGCGGCATAGCCGTCGCTTTGCAGTTGGCCCCGGAACAGGGACAGCATCTTGGCCAGACAGTCTGCCGCCCGGCTGGGGAACCACTCGAATAACACGCCGCGCTCCGCGGCCCGATAGGTCCATAGATGTCCGGTGCCGCATTTGCCGTTGCCGGGATTCTGGAACGGAACCGGCGTCTCGTCGGCCTGCAGGTATCCCGAGCTTCGGATCTCGGCGCGCAAACTTTCGTAGATCATTGCCAGCTGGTGGGCGAGGCTCCACACCCAATCGCACATCGTCTTGCGGCTGATTTCCACGCCGTGGCGAGACCTGAAGATCTGCTCCTGGCGATAGAGCGGGAGATGGTCGGCGTATTTGCCCAGCAGGACCGCCGTCAGTAGGCCGGCGGAGGCAAAACTGTTTTCGATGATGCGCTTTGGGGCCGGCGCCATGACCGGCCGCTGGTCGCGGTCGGCCCGCTTGACGTACTTCGGGCGCACGATCCGGCGCCGGAAGAACCGCGCCGGAACCAGGTCGAGTTCAACCAGGACTTCCTCGCCGATCTTCCGATAGGCCGCTGGATCGGCCTGGACCTCGGCGGGCTCGATCACCACCGTCTCGACCGGCAGATCCTCTGGCAACCGCTCCGCCAGAGGCCGGCGCTTCGCGCGCCGGCGGGCCGGCTGGGCCTCTTCGGTTTCCAGCACGGATTCTTCGGCTGCGGCCAGCTGCGCCTGGGCTTCGAATAGCAGCGTCAACTGGTTCGGGTCGATCTTCTCGGACTTGGCGCCGAACAGTTGCTTGAGCAGATATTTGACCTTGTCATTCAGGAACTGGATCTCATCTTTCAGAGACTTCACCTCGGCGCCCAGCGCTTGATTGCGCATCGCCAGTTCCTCGAATTGTTCGACCGTGATTTGCACGCCGCGCAACATACCCCATGCGCGGAAAATTGCTGGACGAAATCAAACTTATTGTCGTCTTTTTTTTTCACCGCTCGTACCACGCCCGCATGTGCGCCCCGCGCAGGTCCACGCCATCGAGCAGCAACCCCAGCGCTTCCGGCTTCAGACTCATCTTCTCGCGTTTCGCATCCGCGCTTTTCGGCCAACTGAACGTCCCCTTTTCCAGGCGTTTCGTCGACACCCAGCAGCCCGTGCCGTCGAAGCACAATACTTTCACCCGGTTTCGCGGCCGGTTACTGAAGACAAACAGCGCCCCCTTCTCCGGCGACTCCTTCAGCTGCTGCGCCGCCACCGCATACAACCCATGGAAACTCTTGCGCAAATCCACCGGCCGCACCGCCAGCACCACCCGCAGGTTCTGATTCATGTGAAACATCGTCGGGCCCTTTCTGTTGGACCACGACTATGCCTCGCCACGCCCGATCAAGTAAGGAGGTCCTCCGCCACACGCTTACCCTCCGATGACTACGTCGGTAGATGGAATCAGTCGGGCAAGGCCAGGTCAGGCACTCGGTGATCGGCGACATAGACCCCGGATTCTGACCAGCAGCAAACGGGCCGCGGATATCAAGAATTCCGCAGAATTCAAGGCAAACAGGGCGTTTGGATACATAGTCGCATAATACATATTATGTTACGTATTGTATCCGGCACCATACCATATCTTGTGGGAGCATGCGGGGAATCGGGATTTAGCCCCCGACGAGAACTCTGTGAATAATTCTGTGAATCCTGTGGATAAGCCGAACAGAACAGTTTGATTACTGAATAGTTCCCGTATATGCACCGGACTACCGGTCAAGCTCAGCACTGGCGATTTGCCGCTTCCATGGCGGAATCGCCGAGGTCGCGACATCCTGGCCTGGCGTCATGGTGTCCCGGCGGGATGAAACTTCAGTTCCGTCGAGTTGTTCGGGATAACCGCTTGTAGAACACCGTTGAAGTCTGCGGGTTGCTCGGGGAGGCAAGGCGGCTTGCCCAGGCGTTTTCTGGTATTCTGATGCCGTTGAAAAGACCGGCACGAGGTCGTGCCGTCTCTAAACAGCCACTGGATCCATGCCTTTGAGCCCCCGACGACCGGTTGGGGTGCCAGTACCAATGGCGGTGCCGGGGAGGGGACATTCCCCCACCCTGCCCACCCCAAGAAATCCGCCCCATTCAGGGCATGAGGAACAGGCTCAACGCAGGCCAATAGGTGATGAGCAGCAGGATGATCAGCATCAATCCCATCAACGGCAG
>JALOTG010000256.1:912-5557 GCA_025458005.1 Thiobacillaceae bacterium | reverse complement strand
CCGCCCGACCTGGAGGCCCGCGCCATTGAGCTTGTGCTCAAGCAGGCCGAGGCGTTGTCGGAAGAGTGGATGGTCTAGTCGCGGGCCTCCAGTGGGGGAGGGCGTCCTCCAGGAATCCGTTGTTGAGTAGGCCGAGGGGCGCAGTTCCTGGGGTCCATGACCGGCGCGGGGATGGCCAGCACGCGCACGTATTCCCTGTCCACCGTCACCAGCGCCTGCCAGCCCCGCTCGGCGTAGAGCAGGGCATAGGCCATGATCACCGCCTGCTCGAACTCCGGCGTGCCGGGCGCGGCGTCGGCGGGCAGGATGTCCGGCGGCAGGTCGGCGAGGGGGAGCTGGAAGATCTCGGGGGCGGCGGTGGGCGTCGTCATGGGTTGTCGTCAATCGTTCGCGGAACGCTCTCCCGATCGGCGGAGCATCTCCTCGATCAGCGCGTCAGAAAGGAAGTAGCCGTTTGCCCGCATTTCGGCAAGCAAGGGGGCGATGCGCTCGACTGCCCCTGTTTTCCTGGCCTTGAGAAGGACGCCGGCGGTGCCGATGACCTGCACGCCATGGGCCCGGGCGATGCGTCGCGCGATGGCGTCGTCGATCAGCACGGGGGCCGGCAATGCGGCGGCGAGGGCGATGGCGGCGAGCTCGCCAGGATCTGCCTGTGCCTGGGCGGCCGCCAGGGCGGTGGCATCCGGATCGGCCGTTTCCCGCAGCAACCCGGATTGCAGTGCCATGCGGATTGCGCGGGCGCCCGGCTTGTCGGGATCCCGCGTACATTCCGCCGCCACGGTGTGGGGCACCAGAACCTGCTCGACGACCTTGGGGAGCAGATCCAGGCGTCCGATGCGCGCCAGGGCGATGAGCGGGCCGCTATCGGCCACGACCAGCCTCATGCGTCCAAGGCCGCCATTTCCTCGTCCAGTTCGGCGGGTGGGTAGTCGGCGGCGGGTATACCCAGCACGCCCAACTGCTCGATGAAGGCCTCGGCGGAGAGGCCGGCAAGACGGGCCGCCTTCGCCAGGCTCAGGGTCTTGTCCTGGAACAGCCGACAGGCGAGGGCGACGTTCACTCCCCGGCCCAGCACGGTTTCATCCAGGGGGACGGCAACGAAGAGCGGGTGGCCATGCTTGGCGACCACCGAAAGTTGGCCCGCCTCGGCGTTGCGCACCAGGTCGCCAGTGCGTTCGCGCAGGTCGCGGATGGTGAAGGAGTCCATGCCATTCTCCGGAGGAAATTGTGCCATCATCATATCGCACAATTGTTCCCGGGGCGCCTTCCCGTTGCTGCCCCCAATGCGCCGGGTCAACCGGGGCGGTCTCCCCCGGATTCGGGGCCATACGCGACTCCGCATGTCTGGATGGCATCGATCCGAACCTCATCGGCCCAGCCCGGCTTCGGCGATGGCGATCCCGTCCGGCACCGCCATCGCCCGCCGGTAGAGATCGATGCGCCTGAATCGGGGCCGCCCGCGGCGGCCGGTGCAGGATTGTGTCCCGGATCACGGGGCCGGGTCGTCGGTTGAGGGCACGGCGGGGTTCACCAACAGGCCGTCCCGCCGCTCGCGCCGGTCGAAGCGGACCTCGATTCCGCCCGGCAGCGGCCGGGCGCCGGCAGTGCCCAGACCGCCGGAGGGCGGCGAGCGCGAGTCGATGGCGCGGCCGTCCTTCTCGCAGTAGGTGCAGTCTTCCGGCCCCCAGACCAGGCACATGCGGAAGCCGGTGCGGCGCACCGCCTCGATGGTCGCGGCGACCAGGAGATCCCGGCAGTCGGGATTCAACCCGCCCGCCTCGGTGAAGGGATGAGGGTGATGCAGGTAGCTCGAACGGTAGCCGATGCGGGCATCGGCCGGGCCTGCGTGGATGTCGATCTCCTCGCGCTGGTAGACGCCCGAGTAGATGCGCACGACCAGGTGGGGATAGGGATGCTTGCTCATGTCTGTTCCTTTCAGTAACGGTTCCACCACCAGAGCGCGACTTCGGGATCCATCTCCGCCAGGGTCTTGCCCTCGGCCAGGGCCCGGGTGAATCGGCGCAGAGACTGCCGGTCGTTCCGGGCGAGCTGGCGCTGCGCTTCGTCGCCCTGCAGCGCGTCAGGGGGAATCCACGGCGCGAGACGCGCATGCCAGCCCGGATGCAACTCGTGCCGGTCGCCGGTGGCGAAGAACTCGACGCCCGGGCATGCGGCCAGCGGGCCGCGTGTCCAGCAGCACAGGCCGCCCTCGACCCCGGACGCGCGCAGCTCGTCCAGGGTGTCCCAGGCCTCGCCGTCGGACATGAACACCAGGCAGATGAAGTCCCGATCCTGGCGGGCATGGGGATAGCGCTCGAGGAAACCCGACACGCCCCCGGGGTGGGAGGCATCCAGGGACGCCCGGGGGATGACGAGGGTGATGAAATGGATGGGGGTGTCCCCGGCCTGAGGGGCTCGTGTGGTCATGCGTCCCCCTTTCCGACGATCGCCGGTAGACGGGTGGCGCGGAAGCGCACGACGAGGCGCGGAGTGTCGCGGGCGGCCATGTCAGTCTTCCTCCCCGACGGTTTCGGGAGCCCAGACGGCGTCGGCCCAGGCGTTGGCCTCTTCATCGCTGACCGCGCCCTCGTCGAACAGGTAGGCCCAGCGTCCCTGGTTCCTGTCGTTGACCTGGTCCCGCCAGAAGCCGGTGACGATGGAACGGGCGCCCTCGACGGGAGCGAGGTCCGGGCCGAACCAGCCGATGGCCCGGTCCTCGTAGCCCCAGGTGTCGGGGGAATCGGCCGAGGCGGTGACGACGTGGCGCTCGAACCCCGGGAAGAAGGTGACGTGGTAGGCCTCCGGCCAGCTGAAGCCGGGGCCGCTGTCCGCCCAGTTGAGGGTGAACAGGTGCAGCGGCATCAGCAGCAGGCCAGTGTCGCCACGCTCGCGCAGGGTGCGGCCGAATACGCCGTTCCTGCCGTCGCCGCGATACCACTGCGGCAGCCGCCCCTGGATGCGCGACAGGGCGATGCGCGCCACGGCGTTGGGCAGGGCCCATTCACCGTCCGTGCTTCCGGAGCTGTCGGGTTCGACGCGCACGGCCTTGCGCGGCGCGTGACGGTCGGGTTGGAGGATGTCGACGCCCGCCAGGTGGGCGGGGCGCGGCAGGCCGAAGTAGTCGCGGAGCAGGGCCTGCTCGACACGGTAGTAGAGCGATTTCATGGTGTTTCTCCTGTTTAGCGGCTTTGCCGAAGTGGCGGGGGCCGCAAGCCGGATCAAATCCCCCCGGCCCGTTGCGCGTTCGCGCGGGTGGGCCAGCCCCGTTTGTGTCGCTGAGCCGGGCCTGCGGGGTTACCGCCCCCCCGCCTGCCAGGCGGCGTCGAACTCGGCCTCCAGGCGGGCCACCTCGGCCAGGTAGTTGACGTACGGTTCGGCGGCCAGCCCCTTGCGGCGCTGGTCGACGTGCTTGCGGGCGGCGAAGTCGAGCGCCCGGGCGATCAGCAGTACGTCCTCGTTCATGTTTCCGGGCCCCGCCGCGGGGTTACTGGGCGTCGGGATGGTCGAGGAGAGGGTCGTTGGCGGCGGCAGCCGGCCTGGCGCCGAAGTCGGCCTCGCTGGCGGGCACCCGGACCAGGGCGCCCTTCAGGCGTTTGAGGATGAACACCTCGCCGCCGGAGGCGATGACCCAGATGGCCCGCCGACGGCCCCGGGTATGGGCCGGACGCGATTGCACGGTGGTGGGGCGGATGCGCTTGCCCATGCGGTTTCCTGTCTTCCAGGTTGTGAACGGATCGCTGGCTGCCGGCTGACGCAGGTTTCCCGTGTCCGTCGGAGTCGTCGGCGATAACCGTTTGCCCGGTCAGGTATGCATGAGTGGGGGGTTGCCC
The DNA here is from genome assembly GCA_025458005.1 of Thiobacillaceae bacterium. GTDB lineage: Bacteria > Pseudomonadota > Gammaproteobacteria > Burkholderiales > Thiobacillaceae > JALOTG01. Next base: position 1,727 of record JALOTG010000256.1, on the reverse strand, counting down.
TTGGCGCTGCTGAGTGTGTCGATCGTGATCATGTCATGCCTCCGAAGTCCCGCGACCCAACGGTCCCCGCACCCGGAGGCCGCCGCTTTAGCTGCATTTGTATGCCGCCCGCAAGCTGTCGCTCAAATCGGCGGCGGGACCGGAGTCCCCAAAGCAAAAAACCCGTTCGGCTCGGCGGCTCAAACGGGTTTCCCTCGCTTTAGCCGCACTTGTAAGGCGCCCGCAAGCTGAAATCGGTCAAATCGGCGCACGGGTGAAATTGTCCGCGCCGGCCCGGCGGGCGTCAAGCCACCCGGCGTTGGGACGGGACGCCTATCAGCGCTGGTCCTGGGACATGACTGCGGGCGGGGGCCTTCCCCGCGCGTGATTGACCTTGCCACGGCCGCGACCGGGCCGGCATGAACCGGCATCCGATCGCGGCCGCGCGGCTGGGCGCCGTTCAGCGCCCTGTTTCGAGATCAGGCCAGGTCGAAACGATCCAGGTTCATGACCTTGCTCCAGGCGGCGACGAAGTCGCGCACGAATTTTTCCTTCGCGTCGTCGCAGGCATAGACCTCGGCAAGCGCCCGGAGCTCGGAGTTGGAACCGAAGACCAGATCGACCCGCGTGCCCGTCCATCTGACCTGTCCCGAGGAGCGATCGCGGCCTTCGAAGACCCCCTCGGTGGACGCTGGCAGCCACTCGGTATTCATGTCGAGCAGGTGGACGAAGAAGTCGTTGGTCAGCGTTCCGGGGGCGGTGGTGAAGACGCCGTGCCTGGCTTGCCCGAAGTTGGCGTTCAGGGCGCGCATGCCGCCGATCAGCACCGTCATTTC
>JALOTG010000256.1:0-881 GCA_025458005.1 Thiobacillaceae bacterium | reverse complement strand
AGCAGCTGGGCGCGGTCCAGCAACAGCTCCTCGGCCGGCGTCTTCAGGCCCGCGCGCAGGTAGTTGCGGAAGCCGTCCGCGACAGGCTCCAGCACGGCGAACGATTCCACATCGGTTTGCTCTTGCGCGGCGTCCGTGCGCCCGGGCGAGAAGGGAACCTGCACGTTGTGCCCCGCCTTCCTCGCGGCCTCCTCGACGGCGGCGCAGCCGGCCAGCACGATGAGGTCGGCCAGCGACACCTTCTTGCCGCCCGATTGCGCGTCGTTGAACGCCTTGCGGATGGCTTCGAGCTGCCGCAGAACGCCGGACAGTTCGGCCGGCTGGTTGACTTCCCAGTCCTTTTGCGGCGCGAGGCGAATGCGCGCGCCGTTGGCGCCGCCACGCTTGTCGGAGCCACGGAAGGTCGCCGCGGACGCCCAGGCGGTGGTCACCAATTGGGAGATGGACAGGCCCGAGGCGAGGATTTCCGCCTTGAGCGCGGCCATGTCCCGCGCGTCGATCAGTTCATGGTCCACGGCCGGGACGGGGTCCTGCCAGACCAGCACCTCCGCCGGCACCTCGGGGCCGAGGTAGCGCGAGCGCGGACCCATGTCGCGGTGGGTCAGCTTGAACCAGGCCCGCGCGAAGGCGTCGGCGAATGCTTGCGGGTCCTTGTGGAAGCGACGCGCGATCGGCGCGTAGATCGGATCCATGCGCAGCGAGAGATCGGCCGTGGTCATGATGGTGGTGACCTTCTTCGACGGATCGTGCGCGGCCGGCGCGAGATCCTTTTCGGCCGGATTCACCGGCACCCACTGCCAGGCGCCGGCGGGGCTCTTCACCAGGTTCCAGTCGTAGCCGAACAGCATGTCGAAGTAGCCGTTGTCCCATTGGGTCGGATT
>JALOTG010000255.1 GCA_025458005.1 Thiobacillaceae bacterium | reverse complement strand
GAATTGAACCTGGACGGGACATTGAAAGCGAGCATATTGTCGCGCAGCGGACTATCGCCGACTACCGCGCTCATCGACTTGAGCACGTTGGCGATGACTGGTTCGTCGGCGCCGATGGGGGGCTCCCCAGGCCGTTTCCGCAGGGCTTGAACAAGGGCGGCGGTGCGCCGCCAGATCAGCCAGTGTCGGCTGCTCACTCGGTTTCCGGCGATGCGGCCGGCGAAGGAATCGGCCGACACCAGCTCCGGGTTCCCGACGCTGGCCTCCACCACCAGATCCCAACTGCGCGCCAGCATGGGCGGCAGGTCGAAGCGCAGGGCGGCCGACACGGTCTGGCCGTCGAGGCGGGCCAGGGCCAGGCGCAGGGCGGCCACGTCCGGGTGGGGGCCGAGCAGGGATTCCAGGTTGCCGACCACCTCGTGCAGCAGGCCCGAGTCGCGCTCGTCACCTTGCAGGAGCATGTGGGCACCGTAGAGGCCCAGCATGGGGTTGTCGCGCTTGGCCCAGAGCATGGAGCGCAGGTCGTCGGGGCGCAGGGTGGCGCGGCCCTGGACCAGGCCCAGCCGGGCCAACTCGGTGAGCCGATCCTGCTCGCCGCTCGGGTCCGCATGGTAGCCCGGCCGGGCCATGAGTACCGTGGCGCCGCCCAGATCGGCGCGCCGGACGCTGCGGCTGCTGCGTCCCTCGGTACGGAGATCCCCCTGACGCCGACTGATGGTGCGCGAGCGCAAGGCCACCTGGGTCTGCCAGTCTGGGCTGGCCACCAGGGGCATCTCCAGGACGCCATTGAGGTCGGTGTCGACGCGCAGGAGGTAGGTTCCGGGGTCCACCTGGAGGTTGGCACTGGCGAAGGCGAGCTCCGGGTTGCGCTGCGGCGCCTCGGCGAAATCCAGTAACATCCGGCCGTCCGGGGCGTGCAGGCTGAGGCCGCGCCAGGGCATGTGGTGCGGTCGCTCATCAGGCCGCTTGTCGGCGTCCCGGGCCATGACGAAGAGCCGGCTGCCGCTGCCCAGGTTCAGATCGGGCGGGCCCCAGGCGTGGCTCCAGGCGGCCTGGTGGTATTTGTGGCTGGTGCGGGTGTCAGGTAGGGGCAGGGCGGAGGCGAAGCGCAGCGGCTCGCCTTGCACCAGCACATCGCCCTGGCCGGGGGCGACCTCGACCAGCCGATCGGCCATGGCGTCGCCGGAGCGGAAGCGCACCTTGTACAGGCCGGGCTCGACCTCGGTGCGCAACTCGCCCACCGCCGAGGCCAGGCGTCGGAAGTCGGCGTCCACCAAGAAGATCTCAGTGCCGGCGTCCGCGGCGACGACGTGCAGGGGTAGGCGTTCAGAGCTGGACATCGACTTGGCTCCCGATCACTTCGACGAGGGCGCTGCGCGGGCTGACTTCCAAGCCGATCTTGTAGAGGCCAGGCTCCAGTTCGCACTCGGCGCGCCCGGCCTGGACGGCGGCGCGGAGCACCTCCTTGGGCAGTCCACCGGCATAGGCGTGGACCACCAGCGGGCTGCCGTCCGGCACCGGCGGCGCGGTCAGTACGGCGACCCGGCAGAGCGAGCTGGCGGCGCGCCGGGCCAGGGCGACGTTGCGCTGCATATCCACCGATAGGACCGGCGGCGGCTGGTTCGGCGCCAGGTTGGGCCAGCGGGTCTGGATGTAGTTCGCCACCCGATCGGCCCATACCTCGCCATGTCCGTCGGCCGGGGTCTCGCGCAAGGCCTCTAGGAGCAGGTAGGTGAACACACCACGCACCGGCCCGCCGGGCGGGATCTCCCGCTCCCGCGCCTTGGCTCCGGCGGGTACCGCATACCAGCAGAGCTGGCGCACGGCTGCGGCGCCGGCCGGGTTCTGCAAGGGCAGCAGGAACGGGCTAAGGATGGGGCTGATGAGCGACATGTCCCGGCAGCAGTCCATGATCAGGACGATCTCCTGGTACAGGGCGCCGGCATGGAGCCAATCCGCGTAGCGGGTGGCGGCGATATGGCGGTACTGGGGATAGGCGGCGTTGGCGGTGTAGAGGGCTGCCTCGGAGGTGCTGGTGCCGCTGAATCCGTGGCCGGAGAAGTAGAGATACAGGCGGCGACCGGCCGGTTGGCGAGGTGCGCGGCTGGCGGGATCGAGGACCAGGTCGAAAAACTGGGTCTCGAAGCTGACGTCGTTGGGCTGGGCGTCGAACGGGCTGGCCGGTAGCGGCGGATGGAAGTCGCTGCTGCGGATGCGGCGCACGTTGCTGGGGCGCAGAGCACCCCCGGCCGGGTCCACCAGCCAGGCAGCGAACTGCTCGGCATCGTATTCGGCACCCTGCAGCGAGCCTAGACCGGGGTAGTAGTTGATGCCGACAACGACCGTGTAGTCCTGGTCGTTCACGGCGCGTAGCCCTGGCTCAGCAGGTGCTTGATGCTCGCCACCGTCGCCCGGTCGTTATCGAAGTTGCCGTGCTGGCGGGCCGCGGAGTTGCGCCCGGGGCCCAGGTTGGCATCGGACCACACCGCCTCCCGGCTCGGGGCTTGGGCGAACCAGGCGCGCGCCCAGTCGACCTCTGGGTAGGCCGGGGCGCTGAACACCGCGCCGCGGTCGAAGAAACGCTTCATGCCCAGGATGGGCATGTCCGTTTCCGCCTCTTCCAGCAGGCCGGACACGAAGTAGAGCAGGGAATGGGGATAGAGGATGCGCGCCAGAGCGGCAGGCAGGAAGCCCTGGGCCATCGCATCCGCTCGTTCCCACTCGTCCTGCATGCCGAACAGGCGCACGTTACCGACCCGATGCGCATAGGTCTGCATGGTCTTGGCGAAGAGCTTGAAGTCCACCGCCGGGGCGAGCAGGACGATGTCGAAGCGGAGCCCGGCCGGGAGCAGCGCGTCGGCCCGCTCAATGAAGTGGCAGATGTAGACGGCGCCGGTGCTGTGGCCGGTGAGAACGATGCGCGGCGTCGGGGCGCCGGCGGCCAGGCGTGCGGCCAGCCGTTGCAGGAATGCCAAACCGCCGGCCTCGCGGCCGGGCTGGGCCGGCGCCGGGTCGAAGGCATCCACGGTGTCCTTCTTCATCTGGTTCCAGAACAGGGTCTGGCCCAGCTTGTCGGCATAGAAGGCCCGCAGCACTTCTTCTTCCACCGTGCCGTACAGGCCATGGTCCCGGCCGTCCAGGTAGCGCCTGACGACCCGGTAGACCACCTTGGCGACCTCCCAGGCCATCTTGGCCATGGAGATCGCGCCCTTCTGTCCGGGCGCAGGGCTATCCGCCACCTCGGCCAGGGCCGCCGGGTCCATCAGGGTGGTGGTGGCGGCGCGGGTGCCGCCACCCTTGGTAGCCTGGCGCTGCTCGGGCGGGAGCAGGCCGTTGGCGACGGCTTCCAATGCCTGCCGGAAGGCCGGGTCGGCCTCCAGGTTCGCCTGGAGCTCCATCCGGTAAAGGGGGTCTGGCTGCGCCCCCGCTTTGGCCCCCGCCATGCCGGGGCGCAGGTCGTAGTCGGCATAGGGCGGGGACTCCGCGGTACCGGCGAACCAGGCCTTCAGGTCCGCGGCCACCCGGGCCGGGTCCTTACGCACCAGTTGCTGGAAAATGGGTTCGCTGGCGATGTCGGCCCAGTTGTTGACGATGATCTCGATGGCGCCGGCTTCCCAGACGAAGAACAGCGGATAGGCGCCAGCCTCCTGGTAGCTGGCCCCCAGTTCCGAGGCGATGCGCTTGCCCGAGTTCAGGCCGACCAACCCGCCATGGAAGTGGATCGCAAGGCCCGCGGCAGGCACCACCGTCTGCGGCTCGACGATCCGCGGCAGCTTGGCCGCCGCCACGCCGAAGCTCCGGCACAGGTCGCCATCCCATCGGCCTTGCAGGTTGTCGGCAGGCATCATGTTCCCCAGATGGTGTTTAAGAGGGTGTGGATGTCCAGAAGGAACCGCATCAGATGTAGCCCTCGAAGCCTTCCGGAGTAGCGGCAAAGTCCGGGGCCATCCAAACCAACTGGCCTTTGCCTGAGCCTGGCTGTCTCCGACCCTTGGCGGACTGCACCGGGACCAGCCTAACCGCGGGGTGTCCTCCCCAGCGATGATGACTTCTTCCCCGGCAAACGCCCGGCGGGCGAGTTCGGAAATCTATGCCTTGGCCTCGACGATCTTATACCAGGGCCAGGGGTCAAGGGAAAGGGGTCAGGCTCGAATGGCACTAACTTAAGCTTGTCACGATATGAAAACAATGACTTAGGAGCAGCTTCGGCCCCGACAGGCTAGGCTGAAATGCGGCGCGACCAATCAACATCCGGGAAGGTCCGCTGAGCGGCCCCTGATTTTTCAGCCGGTTGCAGTCCGGATGCCAGCGTAACTCTCCGATATTGCAGGACATACCGCTTAAGTTGGCGCCATTCGGGTCAGGCTCAATTAAATCCTCTTCCGCCCGCCAGTTTTGATTGAGCCTAGCCTCTTTTTCCTCCTTATTCCTAGCCCCCTTATTATGATGGGAAAACCCCCGGCTCTGCCGGGGAGACAGTAGAAGTTTGACATTTTCGGGAGTCCATCAAGGACACTCCGCCGTTGTGAGCCGCCA
>JALOTG010000254.1 GCA_025458005.1 Thiobacillaceae bacterium | reverse complement strand
CGGCCCCGCCGGCCGACTCGCCCCTGTTCCAGGCCATCCCCAGACGCCAGACGACGCGCTCGGAATACGACGGCCGGCCGGTCGGGGCCGCCACCCTCAAGCGGCTCGAAGAGGCCGGCCGCGGCGAGGGGGTCGCAGTCGAACCGATCAACGCCAAGGACCGCATGGAGCGCGTGCTGGACTTCGTCCTGCGCGGCAACTCGGCGCAGATGGACGACCCGGCCTTCGTGCGCGAGCTGAAGTCCTGGATCCGCTTCAACGCCGAGCAGGCGGTGGTGAGCGGCGACGGTCTGTATGCCGCCGCCTCGGGTAATCCGGATCTGCCAGGCTGGCTGGCGGACCCGCTGTTCGACCTGTTCTTCCGCAAGGACGCCGAAAATGACAAGTACGCCGCCCAGGTGCGCAGTGCCTCGGGCCTGGCCGTGTTCCATTCCGAGGGCGACGGCCCGGCGCGCTGGGTGGAGGTGGGGCGCTGCTACCAGCGCTTCGCCCTGCGCGCCACCACCGAGGGGCTCACCACCGCCTTCGTCAACCAGCCGGTGGAGGTGGCCGCCCTGCGTCCCGAATTTGCTCGCGCCCTCGGCCTGGGCGAACGCCGGCCCGACCTGGTGGTGCGCTACGGCCGCGCGCCGGCGATGCCGCGCTCCCTGCGCCGCTCCATCGGCGAGGTGGTGCTGAAGGGGCCCTGCATGTGACCGCAGCCGCTGGCCTAGTGCAGTTGCTCCGCCGCGCGTCGCGCCAGCCACGCCGCAAGAATCAGACGCGTCGGCAGGAGGGCCCGCTCGCGGGCCGAACCCTTCGCGCCGCCAGCGGCGCTCCTACCGGCCGTGGTTGGACGTTTCACTTCAAGGCGGCTGACGGCGCGTCGGCCAGCCGCCCGGCGACGAAGGCGGCCGCCGCCGGCGAGCGGAACGGCAAGGTGTGGGCCAGCACCAGTTCCGCCAGGCTGGGCAGTGGGGCGGCGGGGCTGACCGCCAGGGTGCGGTTCTCGACGCCAGTGGCCTCGATGCGTCCGCCGAGCGGATCCCAGGGGACATAGACATTGACCCAGCCGGCCAGACCCAGCGCGGTGGGTTCGTCGACCCGCTGGGCGAGCGCCGCCAGGGGCAGTCCGGGATGCCACTGGGCCAGCCAGAGCAGGATGGCCGGCCGGCCCAGGGGCGAGGCCAGGCTGATCAGCATGCCGGGCGACGTGGGCGGCGGCTGTGCCCCGCCGCCCTCGCCAGCCAGTTCCGCCAGGGCCAGATAGGCGATCACCGAGCCGAGGGAATGGGTGACCAGATGGACGGTCCGCCCCGCACTCCGGGCCGAGCGCAGTTCGCCCTTGAGGTCGTCGATAGCCTGGCGCAGTCCCGCCGCGTCGGTGGGCACGCCGCTCCAGGGCACGCGGCGCGCTTCGCCCCCGGTGCGCCCGGCGATCTCGGCGGCGAGGGGTGAACGCTCCAGGTAGCCCGCCTCCAGCGCCGGATCGGGCGCCTGGAGGCCACCCAGCAGGGGGCCCAGCAGGCGGTAGGGATTGACCCCCTCCACGATCAGGATCAGGGGCCGTGAGTGGGCATGGAACTCGTACGGTGACTGCGACTGGGCCCAGGCCAGGTTGGCGATGCAACACCCTGCGATCACGATCATCCAGACACTACGCATGCGCATGCCCACCCTGCCCTTGATCAGCCACATCGCTCCTCTGCCTTCTCCTCCCGGCCTGCCAAGGACGCTTGGCCGTGATGTCTGCATGCGTGGCAGAGGGCCTGCGCGCAAGAAGGCATTCCATGAAATGAAGTCGAGACCTGCCGGATAATGATGGTCTGTCGACGTACTTTACACACCCGTCATCCCACCGATGAAGAATCAATGATTTATTCACCGGCACATTGTTTGCTTACGATCGACAGGGCCAGACCTGCAGTCAGTCCGTCAAGACTACGCTTACCCACAACCGAACTCATAGGGAGATCCCATGCAACAACACCACAATCGAACACTTGCCCTGCTCGCGCTGCTGTCCTTGGGCGGCGTGACCACCGCGCAAGCCTCTGCGAGCTATTCGATCCAAGAACTGACGGTCTTCTGGGCGGATGCCGGCACCCGGATCTATGCCAGCGCCATCAACAATACCGGACTGGTCGCAGGCCACACCAGCACCGTCGGATTGGATGAGAAGGGACAGCTCTGGGACGGCGGCCAGACGCAGGGACTGGTGTTCTCACCCAATCGCACCATTCCCCGCGACGCCAACAACAACGGATGGGTTGTCGGCAGCTACACCTATCCTTCCATCCTCGACAACAAGGGATTTCTGTTCGATGGCACGCAGATGATCGACTTGGCATCCCTCGGCGGCTATTACACATCGGCCAATGCCCTGAATAACGTCGGCGCGGTGGTCGGCGGTTCTGAACTCGCCAATGGCGATAGGCGTGGATTCGTGTGGCAATCCGGCAGCATGGCAGTGCTGGGTACACTGGGCGGCAACATCAGCGTGGCCAACGGAATCAATGATCATGGCGTGATAAGCGGTGCAGCGACCGATGCCGAGGGCACCAGCCGGGCCGTCACCTGGACCCATGGCGTCATCCAGGATCTGGGCACCCTGGGCGGTGCGGATGCGACAGCCATGAGGATCAACGATGCCGGCCAGGTGACCGGGTATGACAGGACCCACCAGGGCGATCTGCACGCCGCCCTCTGGACCGGCGGCTCGGTCATCGACCTCACCGCGGGGGTGGCAGGCGCCTCGTATGGCTGGTCGCTGAACAATGCAGGCCACGTGGTCGGGTTGATCAGTACCGGTTTTAGCACCAGCCATGCCTTCCTGTGGGATGGCGCCCTGCACGACCTGAACAGTCTGATCCCCCTGAATTCCGGCTGGACCCTGACGGATGCGCGTGACATCAACGATGCCGGGCAGATCGTCGGCAACGGCTGGAATCCGGAAGGTCATTTCCGGGCCTTCATCCTGACCCCCGTGCCCGAGCCCGCAACCTATGCCATGCTGCTGGCTGGCCTGGGACTGTTGGCGGGGATAAGAGGACGGGTCATGAGAAGCGGCACCAGGCCCTGATCCGAACAGCGGCATTCTCACCCTGGCGCCCGCCCCCATGCCGCGAACAGCGGGTCGCTGTAGTCGCGCTCGGCGGCGTACTTGTCGTCCTCGGGCCGCTTCAGGCCGCGCAGGGTCTCGCTGTGGAGGTCGGCGAAGCCGGCCTCGCGCAGCAGCCACAGCACCATCCCCAGTCGTTCGTAGGGGTGCAACTCGGCCCAGACGCGGATCGCCTTGGGCGGGAACCAGCGGTCGGAGAAGGTGACGACGAAGCGCCCGCCCGGCTTGAGCACCCGTCTGGCCTCCGCGAACACCGTCCGGGGCCGGGTGAGGTATTCCACCGAGGCGGCGCACAGGACCAGATCGAATGAGCCGTCCGCGAAGGGCAGGCGCGGGTCGGCGTTGAGGTCGTGCACCCGACGCTGGGCCAGGCGCGGGTTGGCGGCGAGCTCCTCGGCGTTCATGCCCAGTCCGGTGACGGCGAGATCGGCGGGCACCTGCGGCAGGTGGCTGACCCAGCTCGACATCAGGTCGAGCAGGCGCATGCCCGGCGCGAGGAAGCGGCCGTGC
>JALOTG010000253.1 GCA_025458005.1 Thiobacillaceae bacterium | reverse complement strand
CGCCCCGTCCAGGTCGGCGCCCCGGGCGAGGGCGAGGGCCTCGGCATAGGCGGACCAGACCCGGGCGTCCTCGGGCAGAAGCTCGGTGGCACGCTTGAGCGCGCCCTCGGCGTCCTGCGGCCGGTCCGCCAGGACGTAGCGTTGTCCGAGCAGCAGCCAGGCTTCGCCATCGTCGGGCCGGTCGCGGACCTGCGCCTCCAGCGCTCCCGTTTCGGGCCCGTGGGGCGAGGCCATCGCCTCCTCCGGCTCCGGAACCGTAACCGCCGCGGGCGCCTCGGCAGCCGTCTCCGCGCCCCCGGGGTGACCGAGGGCCAGGTAGAGACCGAGCGCCAGGGTGGGCAGCGTGACCGCCAGCAGCACGGCCAGCAGCCGCCGGCTACCGCCCTCGGCGGACCGCCGCCGCAGCAGGGGGAAGAGGACGAAGGCCAGGCCCACCGCCGCGAGGGCGGCGACCAGGGTCCAGAACAGCGGCGTGTCTTGGGGCAAGGTCATGAGTGGCGTGACTCCTCGTCTAGGTCGTTGTAAGCCGCGTGCGGGGCCGCGTCTCGGGATCCCTTCGCGGCAGCGGCGCTGCGGCGCAGGTACAGGAGCAGCCCACCGGCCGCGGCGGCCGCGATCAGCGCCGGGCCGAGCCAGAGTAGCCAGGTCTCCGGCCGGAACGGTGGCCGGTAGAGGACGAAGTCGCCGTACCGGTGGGTCAGGAACTCGATCACGTCCTGGTCGCTCTTCCCCGCCCGCAGCAGGTCCCGGACCTCGCGCCGCAGGTCCTCCGCCAGGTCCGCGCGGGAGCTGGCCAGGGACTCGTTCTGGCAGACCACGCAGCGCAGCTCCTCGGCGAGCCGCACCAGCCGCTCCTCCAGCGCCGGGTCCTCGGCGAGCGGCCTCGCCTCGCGCGCGGCCGCGTCCGGTGGGAGCGCTGCCCCCAACCCGAGGCAGGCGACCAGGGCGGCCCCGGCCAGCGGGCCTCGCCGGCGACGGCCGCCGGCCAGGCTCAGAAAGCCGCCGAGGACCGCCAGGACCGCGCCGGCCCAGATCCAGCCGACGAAGGGCTTGAAGTAGACGCTGACGCTCCAGGCCCCGTCGCCGAGCGGTTGGCCGAGGGATACGTAGAGGTCGCGCGTGAGGCCCGAGTCGATCGCGGCCTCGGTCATGGTCATCTCCGACGCATTGTAGATACGCTTCTCCGGCAGCAACGGGAACGGCCGGGCCACGCCGCCCGTCACCTCCATCTGGCCTTGGGCCGCGACGTAGTTTGGGCCGTCCACCCGGCTCACGCCGTCGAAGCGCAGGCTGTAACCGGCGAGGGTGACGGTGTCCCCCGGGGCCATCCGGACCTGGCGCTCGGACTCGAAGGCGCTGACCAGGCTGATCCCGACGACCGCGGTGGCGACGCCCAGGTGGGCCAGCGTCATGCCGTAGAACCTGGCGGTTGGCGCGGCGAGCCGTGCGAGCGGCCCCCCGGGGGCGGCGCGCCAGCGCGCGACCAGGTTGGCGAAGGCGGTGGCCGCGATCCAGGCGGCCAGGAACAGCCCGAGCCCGGCCAACGGCCGCCAGCTCTCCAGCGCCAGCACCGCGGCGACCGTCACCGCAACACCAGCCAGCGCCGCCAGACGCAGGCGGCGCCAGAGGTCGCCGGCACTGTCGCCACCCCAGCGGGTGAGCGGCCCGACGCCCATCAGCAGCAGGACCGGCACCGCGACCGGCACGAACACCGTGTCGAAGTACGGCGGGCCCACCGAGATCTTGCCGAAGCCCAGGGCGTCCAGAAACAGGGGATAGAGGGTGCCCAGGAGCACCGAGCCGGCGGCCGTCAGCAGCAGGACGTTGTTCGCCAGCAGCAGGGCCTCCCGCGACAGGGGCGCGAACCCGGGGGCGCCCGCCAGGCGGCCCGCGCGCAGGGCGAAAAGCAGCAGCGGCGCGCCGATGACGAGCGCCAGCAAGGCCAGGATGAAGACGCCCCGGGCCGGGTCGATGGCGAAGGCGTGGACCGAGGAGAGCACGCCGGAGCGCACCAGGAAGGTTCCCAGGAGGCTGAGGGCGAAGGTGGTGATGGCGAGCAGCAGGGTCCAGACCCGCAGCGACCCCCGCCGGCCCGTGACCGCCAGGGAGTGGACCAGGGCGGTGCCCGAGAGCCAGGGCATCAGCGCCGCGTTCTCGGTCGGGTCCCAGAACCACCAGCCACCCCAGCCGAGCTCGTAGTACGCCCACCAGCTGCCGAGCGCGACGCCCGCCGTGAGGAAGGCCCAGGCGACGGTGGTCCAGGGCCGGGCCCAGCGGGCCCAGGTGGCGTCGAGCCGCCCTGCCAGGAGCGCGGCGACCGCGAAGGCGAAGGCCACCGAGAAGCCCACGTACCCCATGTAGAGCATGGGCGGGTGCGCCACCATCCCCGGGTCCTGCAGCAGGGGGTTCAGGTCGGCGCCGTCGGCGGGGACAGGGAACAGCCGCCGAAACGGGCTGGAGGTCGTCAGCAGGAACAGCAGGAAGCCGGTGCTGACGAGCCCCATGACCCCGAGCACCCGGGCCAGCAGGTCGGGCGGGAGACGCCGGCCGAAGGCGGCGACGGCCAGGGTCCAGGCCGCCAGCAGCAGGATCCAGAGCAGCAGGGAGCCCTCGTGGGAGCCCCAGACGGCGGTGAAGCGGTAGATCGGGGGGAGCTGGGAGAACGAGTTGTGGGCGACGTTCTCCACCGAGAAATCGTTGATCAGGAACGAGTACGCCAGGGCGGCGAAGGCCAGGGCGATAAACGTGAACTGGCCCGCGGCGGCCGGCCGGGCCATGGCCATCCACACCCCGTCCCCGCGCGCGGCGCCCGCCAAGGGCAGCACCGCCTGGGTCGCGGCCAGGACCAGGGCCAGGATCAGCGCAAAGTGGCCTAGCTCGGGGATCATCGCTCGGGTCAGGACATCGGGGCCGCAGGATACGACAAAAAAGGGGGGGCTCGGCGTCCGCCGGCCCCCCCGTTCCTCAGGGGTAAAACCCTAAATTACTTCTTTGCGGGTTCCGCAGCCTTCGCCGGTTCGGCGGCTGCCACCTTGCACTTCGACTCCTTCGCAATGGCCTCGTTCAGCATCTTGATGCCGTCCTGGGCCGTGACGATCGCCTTGGTCAGCGACTCGCGTGCGATCCCCGGGTTGTGGAAGCCGATCGAGTTCTCGGCGGTCCACCACTCCCAGAGCGGGTGCGCGGTCTCATGCATGTCGCGGGCCTTCTTCAAGGTCTCCTCGTCCACGCACGCGGCCTTGGCCTTGGCAAAGGTGTCGATGAACTGGGCGAGCCAGTACTCGGCCTTGATGATCTTGCCGTTGATGTAGTTTTGGATGTTTTCGATCTGATACGCAGACTCCTCATCGCTCCAGCCGGTATGGCACTTGGCGCAGGTGTCGTGGAGCATGTACTTCGCGCTCCGCTGCCCGTGCCAGGTATAGGTCTTGCCCTGGGGACCCGTCTTCACCTTCGGCATGTGGCAGTCCTTGCACTCCACGCCCGCGCGCTCGTGCTTGCTGCCCCAGTTGGTCTCCGCCTCCGGGTGCTGCATCTTGGTGATCAGGGCGCCGGTCACCGCGTGCTTGAAGTCCCGGAAGTGGACGGAGTCCATCTTGGCCTTGTAGTCCAGCACG
>JALOTG010000252.1 GCA_025458005.1 Thiobacillaceae bacterium | reverse complement strand
TTCAGATCCGGCGCCGAACCCGCCAGTTCCGCGAAGATCGCCTGGATGTGCTTGAGCTGATCCTGGAGGGCCCCGACCGCCATCGCGCGCGCCGCGTTCGCCTCGGGGTCGCCCTCGTTCCAGGCCCCCTGCAGCAGGGCCAGGGTGGGCACCGACTCTTTCTCGCGCGGGTTCGCGCGGCCCTCGACCAGATCCAGATCGCGCAGGGAGAAGCGACCGAGCCCGCGGGCCTCCACCAGGGTCGCCTCGCGCAGCTGCCTGAGCAGGCCTTCCGCGCTGGCGAGATTCTCCAGGGCATTGATGCGATCGACGGGATCGTTGTTCTCCTCCGCGACCAGCGGCGGATAGACGTTCGACCAGTACAGTTCCAGCAACCGGGCGATCAGGGCCAGTCCCTCCGCCAGCCCGGGCAGGCCGTCGATCTTGAGCAGGGCGCCGCACAGGTGGACCGCCACCCGCAGGTCCTTGGTGCGGCCGAACAGCTCGACGGCCAGCTCGCGGACCCTTGGCCACTCGGGTTCCTCGCCACCTTCGATCTGCTGGGAGACAGGGTTGTACAGCCCCTCTTTCCCCCTGGCCACCTGCTCCAGCGCCAGGAAGGCGGGATCGTATTCCAGATCGCTGCCCGTGGGCTGCTCCGGGTTGACCGCCGCGCAAAGCTTTTCGATATCAAGCAAAGGCACGCCTTCCTCCATCGGTTCCGGTCTCCGGTCAACATCACGCTGCCGCATCAACCCGAGCCCGCGACATGCGGGACCGGCGCATTTTCCGCTTATGATTAGCGCCGGCGGATATCATAGTACATAGGACCCACAAGATGTCACGCATGGCCATGAAACATGAAGCGGCGCGCCGCTCGAACGCGCCCGCCCGAATCCAACACGAGGCAAGCAGATGAGCCAGTACAACCGCGTGGTCTGGTCCGAGGGGCTGTTTCTCAGACCGCAGCACTTCCAGCAGGCCGAACGCTTCATCGAGCACTGGATCGAACACCGTGTGCGGCCGGGCCACCCCTACGGCCACGGCTTCACCGAACTGGCGCTGGACACCGAACTGCTCAGGATCGGCAAGGTCGGGCTCAACGCGGCCAGCGGCATCATGCCGGACGGCACGCCGTTCTCCATCCCGGCGGATCTGCCCGCGCCCGAGCCGCTCGACATCCCGGCCGACTGCAAGAACACCGAGGTCCTGCTCGCCTTGCCGCTGCGCCGCGCCGGCATGCCGGAGATCACCCTGGACGCCACGCCGTCCGCTGGCCTGACCCGCTATGCCGGCGCCGACCTGAGCGTCGGCGACAGCATCGCCGGGATGCAGAGCGGCGCGGAGATGAAGGTGGGCCGGCTGAACCTGAAGCTGATGCTGGCCAGCGAGCCCACCGAGGCCCACGCCACCCTCGGCCTGGCCAGGATCGTCGAGCGGCGCAGCAGCGGCGCCCTGGAACTGGACCGCAACCATATCCCGCCCTGCCTGGATTGCCAGACCGCGCAGGTGCTCAAGGACTATCTGCTGGAGGTGGGCAGCCTGCTCTCGCATCGCGCCTCGGCCCTGGCCGAGCGCCTCGCCCAGCCCGGTCAGCGCGGCGTGGCCGAGATCACCGACTTCCTCATGCTGCAGGTGGCCAACCGCTACGATGCCCTGTTCCGGCACCTGCAGGCGCGCCAGTCCCTGCACCCGGAAAGCCTTTATGCCGTCTGCCTGCAGCTGGCGGGAGATCTGGCCACCTTCACCCATGCCAATCGCCGGCCGCCGGATCTGCCCGCCTATCGCCACGACGCCCTGTACGAGACCTTCATGCCCCTGGTGGCCGACATCCGCGACTCCCTGTCCGCCGTCATCGACCAGAACGCCCAGCTGATCTCCCTGCAGGACCGCGGCCGCGGGCTGCACACGGCGGCGATACCCGACCTGGACCTGTTGCGCAGCGCCGCCTTCATCCTGGCCGTGAATGCCGAGGTGCCCGCGGAAACCCTGCGCTCGCTGTTCCCGACCCAGGTCAAGGTCGGTCCGGCGGAAAAGATCCGCGACCTGGTGATGACCCAGATCCCCGGCATCCTCCTGCGGCCCATGCCGGTGGCGCCCCGACAGCTCCCCTACCATGCCGGCTTCACCTATTTCGAACTGGATCGCGGCAGCGAGTTCTGGAAGCAGATGGAGGCCAACCGCCTGCTGGCCATGCACATCGCCGGGGATTTCCCGGGCCTCCAGATGGAACTCTGGGCCATACGCGCCTGACACCTAGCATGGGGTTAAACGATGACTGAGCCGATTCCGCCGATCATCCCCGATTCGGACGAGACCATCATGATCCCCCGGCCGGGCGGCAAGCGCGCGCCGGCTGCCGCGGCGCCGCGGCCGGCGCCTGCCCCGCCGCCCGAGCCCATCGAGGAGACCGCCGGCGAGGCCCGCGTGACGGGCGTCAACCCGCTGGTGGCGGCGGCCAACCCCTTGCTCGACCTGATACCCCAGATCCGCGCCACCCTCGCTCATCCCGACCCGGACGGGCTGCGCGAGTATCTGCTGCGCGCCATCGGCGAGTTCGAACAGGCCGCCCGTCAACGCGGCATCGCGCCGGAGGCCATCCTGGTATCCCGCTATGCCCTGTGCACGGTGATCGACGAGACGGTCGCCTCGACCCCCTGGGGGGGCACGGCGCAGTGGGCCCGGGCGAGCCTGCTGGTCACCCTGCACAAGGAAACCTGGGGCGGCGAGAAGTTCTTCCAGCTCCTCAACAAGATGGCCGAGGACCCCCAGCGCAACCTCGACCTGCTGGAGCTGATGTACGCCTGCCTGGCGCTGGGCTTCGAGGGGCGCTTCCGCGTCATCGACGGCGGCAAGGCCCAGCTGGAGCAGCTGCGCGGCCAGGTCCACCAGATCATCCGCCAGCAGCGCGGCGAGCCGGAACGCGACCTGTCCGCCCACTGGCGGGGGGTGGGGCGCAAGCCCAGGTCCCTGGTCCGGCAGATCCCGGTCTGGGTGGTGGGCGCGGCGGTGGCCTTCGTCCTGCTGGGGGTTTATCTCACCCTGGTCATCCTCCTCAACCAGCGCTCCGACCCGGTCTTCTCCGCCCTGGCCTCGGTCAAGGCCAGCGGCGAGGTGCAGCGCCAGGCGGCGCCCCTGGCCCAGCCCCGACTGCGCCACTTGCTGGCCGGCGAGATCAGCCAGGGCCTCGTCGAGGTCAGGGAGGACGCCCAGACCAGCCGGGTCACCATCAACAGCGACCGGCTGTTCGACGCCGGCAGCGCCGACGTGAACCCGGAGGTGGTGCCCCTGATGATGCGCATCACCGCGGCACTCAACCAGGTGCCGGGCCTGGTGGTGGTGACCGGCCACACCGACGACCGGCCCATCCGCTCCCTGCGCTTTCCCTCCAATTACCACCTGTCGGTGGAACGGGCCGACTCGGTGCTGCGGCTGATCGCGACGCGGATCGATGACAACGCCCGCCTGCGCGCCGAGGGCATGGCGGACAGCCAGCCGGTGGCCGCCAACGACACGGCCGAGAACCGGGCGCGCAACCGGCGCGTGGAGATCGTCCTGAGGGTCGCCTCGTGACGCCACCCCGACCGGCGACCCCGCCGCGCACTGGCCATGAAGGACACCGAGCGGTCCGTCGAGACGAA
>JALOTG010000089.1 GCA_025458005.1 Thiobacillaceae bacterium | reverse complement strand
CTTCATCGGCTTGTGGGTGAGGCGCCGGTTGGTGATGCGCGACCACAGGATGGGGTGCATCTCGGCCATGTTGGCGCCCCACAGCACGGCGGTGTCGGTGTGCTCGATGTCGTCGTAGTTGCCCTGCGGCTCGTCGATGCCGAAGGTCTGCATGAAGGCGACCACGGCGGAGGCCATGCAGTGGCGGGCGTTGGGGTCGATGTTGTTGGAGCGGAAGCCGGCCTTCATCAGCTTGACGGCGGCGTAGCCCTCGTGGATGGTGTACTGGCCGGAGCCGAAGATGCCGATGCCGTGCGGCCCCTTCTCCTTGAGCGCCCAGCGCATCTTCTCTTCCATGATGTCCAGGGCCTGTTCCCAGGAAACGGGCGTGAACTTGCCCTTCTTGTCGAACTTGCCGTTGGTCATGCGCAGCAGGGGCTGGGTCAGCCGGTCGGCGCCGTACAGGATCTTGCCGTTGAAATAGCCCTTGACGCAGTTAAGCCCCCGGTTCACCGGCGCGTCCGGGTCGCCCTTGGTGGCGACGATCTTGCCGTCCTTGGTGGCCACCATGATGCCGCAGCCGGTGCCGCAGAAACGGCAGACGCTCTTGTCCCACTGCCAGCCCGCCTCGGACGCCTTGACGGCCGCCTCAGCCTGCTTGGCGAGGGGCATGCCGACCGTGGCGGCGGTGCTGGCGGCGATGCTGGTCTTCAAAAAATCACGGCGTGTCAGTCCCATCGCTACCTCCTATGAAAAACCGTCAATCTTGCAGATAAGCCGGTACGGAGCAGGCTTGGCCAGGCTCCTCGGCCAGTTCGGGTGGCAGGCTATCGTAGACCTGCTGGTCATCGGCAATGTAGTGATAGACCATTTCCGCCATCACCACATGGGGCAACGCCTTGATGGCCTTGAGCCCCTCGATCTCGGCGTGGATGTCGGCCGCCTCCTGGACGACGATGACGCGCCCGCTGGCCTCGTCCACCTGATGCACCTCGACGCCCGGTATGGCATCGAGCGCTTCGCGCACTTGCGCCAGTCCATCCGGCTTGGCCACGACCAGTATTCCAGACAGGTTCATGCCTATCCCTCTCGATTGCTGTCGATGCCGGCAATCCTGACAATCTTGTCTGCAATCCACTTTGATCAAAGTCAAAAATCTTGAAATTCGGTGATACATTTCCGGTCAATAATCGTCATGAGGAGACGGCAGTACCCATGATTCAGGAAACGCGCCACGCGATCGACGAGATCTTGTCCCGGCAACCCCTGTTCAGAGGGCTGAGCGAGGAAGAATTGCAGGTCCTGGCCAGTGGCGCGCGGGAGTACCGGGTGAGCCGCAACGAGATCCTGTTCAACAAGGGTGATACGCCCACCGGCATCCACGTCGTGGTGATGGGACAGATCAAGCTGTTCCTGCCCGCCCAGAACGGCTGGGAGAAGGTCATCCACATGGAAGGACCGGGCAGCTCCTTCGGCGAGGCGGTGGTCTTCCTCGACAAGCCCTATCCGGTCAGCGCCCAGGCCACCCAGGACAGCATCGTGCTGCTGGTGGGCAAGGAGGCCATCACCCGGACCCTGGACGACAACCCCGCGCTGGGTCGCAAGATGCTGGCCAGCCTGTCGCTGCGCCTGCACGAGCTGCTGACCGATATCGAGGCCTGCACGCTGCGCACCAGCGCCCAACGGGTGATCTGTTACCTCACCCAGCAGGCCCCCGCCGACGCGAATCGCTTCGAGGTGGCGCTGGGCACCAGCAAGCAGACCGTCGCCTCCCAGCTCAACCTGGCGCCGGAGACCTTTTCCCGCGTGCTGAGCCATCTCGTCGGCGCCGGCCTGATCACCGTGGAGGGGCGCCGGATCACCGTCCTGGACGCCGAGCGGCTGCGGAGTTTTTCCGGCTGAGGAGCCTCCCGCCCCGCCCGCGGCGCGCCTCAGGCCTTGCCGCCGTGCTCGATCCGCCAGACGGCCGCCTCGACCCGGGAGCGCAGGTTGAGCTTGCGCAGCAGATGCTTGACGTGGACCTTGACCGTTCCCTCGGCGATCTCCAGTTCCCGGGCGATGAGCTTGTTGCTCATGCCGTCGGCGATGAGGTCGAGGATGCGCCATTCCTGCTCCGTCAAGCCGGCCTCCTGGGGGCTGACCGGCCGCGCCTGCTCGCGCAGCGCCTCGGCCAGCACGTGGGCCAGGCTGCCGGACACGGTCAGCCGCCCGGCCGCCGCCACCCGCAGGGATTCCAGCATCTCCTCGGGCTCCATGTCCTTGAGCAGGTAGCCATCCGCCCCGGCCAGCAGGGCCGCCACCAGGTCCTCGGTCTGGTCCGAGACGGTGATCATGATCACCCGCGTGTCCGGCAGGGCCGGCTTGACCTGCCGCAGCACGTCCAGGCCGCTCATGTCTTTCATGTTCAGATCCAGCAGCAGCAGGTCCGGGCGCAGGGCCTTGGCCGTGGCGATGCCCTCCGCGCCGCTGGAGGCCTCGGCGACCAGCTCGAATTCGGAGAGGGTGCGCAGGAGCTGGATGAGGCCCCGGCGGAACAGGGGGTGATCATCCACGATGGCGACGGTCTGGCGTGCCTGGGTCATGTCAGTGGCTCCGCCGCGCAGCGCGCAAGGCGCGACGCATGAAACGGGAGATCTGGTAGGAGGCCCGCTCGCGGGCTGAACCCTGCGCGCCGCGCGCGGCGCTCCCAGCGGGGATGATCAGCTGTTTCATGCCGCATCCGTGACGCCGCTTGCGGGGGTCGGGGGCTGTTCCGCAACCAGCGGAAAACGCAGGGTCACGCGGGTGCCGCCCTCGGGGGGGCGCTCGTGGCGGATCTCGCCGCCCAGGCCGAGGGCCCGCTCGCGCATGATGGACAGCCCATAATGATCGCCGCCGGGCGCGCCGTCCGGCATGCCGACGCCATCGTCCTGGATGCTGACGGTCACCTCGCCCGGTTGCCCATCCGGCGGCGCGCCGCGCACGTCGACCCCGACAGCGCGGGCTTGGGCATGGCGCAGCACGTTGGACAGGGCCTCGCGGACAATGTGCAGCAGATGCACTTCCTGGTTGGGCGTCAGCCGGCAGCCCCCCAGCTCCACGTTCAGGTCGACGCGCAGGCCGCCCCGCCGGGCATATTCCTCGACGGCGGAGCGCAGCAGGTCGAGGAAATCCCCCTCCATCTTGAAGCGGAAGGTCGCCAACAGTTCGCGCAGTTGGCGATAGGCGGCGTTGATCCCCTCGCGCAACTCCGCCAGCACGCCCTCGGCCTCGCCGCGCCGCGCTGGATCCTGAAGCATGGGCTGCAGGAGGCTGACCTGGATCTTGAGGAAGGACAGCGCCTGGGCGATGGAATCGTGCAGTTCCCGGGCGATCACCGAACGCTCCTCCAGCAGGGCCAGGCGACGCTCCTGCTCGGATTGATGGGCAATGCCCAGGGCGATGCCGATGTGCCGGCCAAGCGCCCGCAGCAGCTGTTCCTGCCAGGCTTCCAGTTCGCGGCCCTCGGGCAGCGCCAGCCGCATTACGCCGTAGCGCCGCTCGGCATCGCCCAGGGGCATGGTGATCAGCTCCCCCGCGGCGCTGTCGCGATGGCGCCAGACATCGGCGTGGCGGCCGCATTCGGCGCAATCGATGTCCTCGCACAGGCCAATGCCGGGCCCCGCGGCGGTGGTGGACGCCAGGAGCATGGACTGCCGCCCCGGCTCCGGCAGCAGGCAGACCATGCCGCCGCGCAGATCGAGCAGGGTCTCGAGTTCCCGCAACACCCCCCCGTAAGCGTCGCCGGACACGGGGTTGTTGTACAACCGCGAAATGGCGTTGTAGAGCAGTTGCAGGGACAGATTGCTGCGCGTGAGCTCGGCGGTCTTCTCCGCCACCCGCGCCTCCAGACCGCGATAGAGCCCGGACAGCTCGTCCGCCATGACGTTGAAGGCTCGCGCCACCTGGCCCAGTTCGTCGGCGGAGACCTCGGGCACGCGCGCCGTGAATTCGCCCCTCGCCAACCGCGAGGTATGGCCCAGCAGGTCGCGCAGCGGCGTCAGCACCCGGCGCTGCAGGACGACCATGGCCGCCGCGGACAGGGCGATGCTCAGCAGCAGCGCCACCCCCAGCACCCGGCGCAGCAGCTGGATGCGCTGCTCCGTTTCGTGCTCCAGGCGCGCCACCATCTCGTTGATGTCGTCGACGAAGAACTCGATGCGCAGCAGTACTTGCCGGTGCTGATGGTAATCGTGGGGATCCCTTGCCTGCCTGGCTTCCTCGGCCAGCAGGGGCCTGAGACTGCGAGTCCATTGCTCGCGCACCGACCGGTAGCTCTCCGCGTATGCTCCCGCCGGGGTCCGTTCCAGGGCCCTGAGCAGGGAGGGATGTTCCAGGCTGGCCTCGAAGCGTCGCATGGCCTCGCTCAACGGTCCGGTCATGTCCTCCTGGGCGCCCGCCATGACCAGGCTGCCCATGCGATGGCTCTGCATGCGCAGGCTGCCCGCCACGTTGATGGCGCTGCCGCTGCCTTGAACGCCCTCCGCCACCAGCACCGACACGGTCATGCCCAGCATCCCGATGGACGTGATCACCACCAGGGCCGCCGCCAGATACAGCTTGATCGAGGGCTGCGTCAGTCTGTGCCAATACTCGCTCACCTTCACCCCTGGGATTGGATCCCGCGTAGACTGGACATTCGGCAAAGATCTTTGGGAATACCTCCAAATTACCAGGAAACTACCACCAGTCGGGCGCCGAACCCCACAACCCATGCAAATCAGCCAGTTAGGTATTACCCCCAGGAATCCCGGGTGGTATCCCGATCGGAATGGTTGGGCATATGCCCCCTTCAGGCCCTCCACCGCCCATCCTAGACTCAGGGCGCAACCTCCCACCGCGCAGGCGAAATCGAGCATGATCCAGATCACCGCCCACCCCATCCCCGTCATCCTGTCCCGCCAACCCCTGTTCCGGGACATGAGCGACGCGGAACTGGACGAACTGTCCAGCGGCACCCGGGAGTTCCGGCTGGCGAAGAACGAGCTCCTGTTCAGCAAGGGCCACGTGCCCGAGGGGATGTACGTGATCGTCATGGGGCAGATCAAGCTGTTCCTGTCCTCCCCCCAGGGCGCCGACAAGACGATCCACCTGGCGGCCCCGGGCGATACCTTCGGCGAGGAATCCGTGTTCGCCAACCAGCCCTACCCGGTTTCGGCCCAGGCCACCAAGGACAGCATCCTGCTGCTGGTCGGCCGGCCGGCCCTGTCGCGGGCGCTGGAGGGGAACGGCTGCCTGTGCCATGCCCTGATGACCCGCATGGCGACCCGCCTGTACGACCTGTTTGACCAGATGGAGACCTGCGTGCAGTTCTCCAGCCTGCAACGGGTGATCCACTATCTCACCCAGCGCGCGCCGACCGACGCGGACCACTACGACCTGCTGCTGGACACCAAGCAGACCATCGCCTCGCAGCTCAACCTGGCGCCTGAGACCCTGTCCCGGGTGTTGAGCCAGCTGAGCCGCGGCGGCTACATCCAGATGAAGGGGCGCAACGTCACCGTGCTGAAGCGCCACCAGCTGCTCCAGGCGATGCACTGACGGCTCGCCGCACCCCCCCGTACCGCCCGGCGGCGGCGCATGGACCGCCGCGACCCAGTGGGCCTCTCCACGAACCCTCGCCACTCGAAAAGGGCCGCCTCAAGCAGGTCCTTGTTCTCGAATGCACGAGTCTGGCATTGGTCCGGATTGCCGCGTCGGCTGCGCCGCCTCGCAATGACGTCATCGCGAGGCCCAGCGGGCCGTGGCGATCCAGGACAGGTCAGGAGGATCGTATCCCATTGATCCCCCGGCCATGGATCCGAAACGCATGCGCCTGGCCTACGACTGGATCGCCGCGTCGGCCGCGCCTCCTCGCGATGACGTTATCGCGAGGCGCGCGTGGCCGTGGCGATCCAGCAAGCACGCGGCCCTGCTGGAGGGACCCCCGGCCGGCCGTCGCGCCGCTACCAGAACGGCCTTGACCTGATCAGTTCGCGCCAGCCCCGCGCCAGCGCCGCTTCATGGGCCAGGGCCTCGCCGCAGAGATAGCCCTCCACCAGGCCGGCGGCCCGCGTCCCGTCGGCGTCCAGCTTCGGCTCGCCGAGCAGGCGGGCGGCCACCGCGCGGTCGTTGGCCAGGCCCAGCTCGTCCTGCAGGGCGGCCAGCCGGCCGATGTAGCGGGCGGCTCGGGCCCCGTACAGGGAGGCGAAGGCGTCGGCGGCGTAGCGCAGCTTCTTCGCGGCGATGCGCACGGCATGCCGCTCGGGCGCCGACAGGCGGTCGAAGTGCCGGCCCAGGCGGCGCAGTTGCCGATGTCGTCGCCGCAACGCGGCGTGGGCCCAGGCGGCGGCGTCCATGCCCTCGCCGGCCAGGCTCGCCAGGTCCCGCTCCACCGCCAGCCACAGCTTCACCAGGCGCGTCGAGCCGACCGCCTGCCGGGCGCGTTCCTGAGCGTCCTGGCGGGCGGCGGCGACCGCCGGCGCCAAGGCGTCCAGGCGCTGCCCGTCGGGCAGGACGGCGCGCAGCCGGGGCAGCGTCTCGTCGACGAACACGTCCCAGTCCCGCGCCGGCGACAGCTCGCCCATCAGCCACTTGAGCTCCCCGACCCAGGCCGGCGGCGGCAGGCCGGCATGCCTGAGCAGGCCGACGATGGCCCGCAGGCGGCGCATGGAAACCCGCATCTGGTGCAGGTACTCGGTGTCGATCTGCCCCGGCGTCCCGCGCAGCAGGCCGGGCAGGTTGGCGTCGAACTGGTCGACGCAGGCGCGGGCGATGGCGGCAAAGGCGGCCGTGGCCGGCATGTCCGGGCTCAGGGCCAGGGCGCCGGCCTTGACCGGCGCCAGCGGCAGGGCGCCGGCCAGCTGGTAGCCCCGCTGCGCCTTGCTGCGCGGCTCCAGCTGGAACGGCAGGCCGTCGAGCCAGCCCTCGGCCAGGTCGAACAGGTCGGCCAGCCGGCCCGACTTGAGCTCCAGCTCTACCTCGGAGATGGGCAACTCGCGCCCACCCGCCCGGATGGTCCCCTGGTCCAGGGCCACCTCGATCTGGCTCTCGCCATGCCGCAGCAGCCAGGCCGCGCGGGTGAACTCGGTCTCGAAGGCGGGCACCAGGGCGTCGCGCAGGTCCACGGGGACGAGGCCGCAGGCCTCTTCCGGCAGCACGGACAGGTCTGGCCGGTTGCCGGTCACCTGCACCTCCCACTCCGGTCGCTGGGCGAGCAGGCCGCCCGTCCCGGCCCGCGCCTTGAGGGTCTGCACCCAGTGGAAGCCGACCCGGCGCAGCCGCAGGGCGATGCCGCGGCCGAGCAGGTCGAAGCCGGACGTGTCCAGATAGACGCTGTAGAGCTTGTGCCGCGTCGGCCTGGCGACGCGCAGCTCGGCGAGCCGGCGAAAGCGCGTCGCCTGGTCGCCGGCCAGGGCCAGCTTGAGTTCGATTTCCACGATGATCCCGGCAGGATGGATGCTGGATGGCCTTTCAGGTTAGCATTTTGAATCCCGTCCCGCTGTCAAATGCCCCCATGAGCCACCTCCCCCCCAGCGAACACCTGATCAACCGCGAACTGGGCATCCTGGAGTTCAACCGCCGCGTGCTCGCCCAGGCGGAAGACCCCGCCACCCCGCTGCTGGAGCGGCTGCGCTTCCTGAGCATCACCTCCAGCAACATGGACGAGTTCTTTGAGATCCGCGTCGGCGGGCTCAAGGAGCAGATGCGCCTCAACCCCCACCACCTGAGCCCGGACGGCCTCACCCCCAGGGCCGCGCTCCGCGAGGTGTCCAGGCGGGCCCACGCCATCGTGGCGCGGCAGTACGAGGTGCTCAACGACGAGGTGCTGCCGGAGCTGGCCGCCCACGGCATCCGCTTCCACAAGCGGGCGCAGTGGACGCCCGAGCAGGCCGAGTGGGTGCGGGAATACTTCTTCAACGAGATCATGCCGGTGCTCACCCCCATCGGCCTGGACCCCGCCCACCCCTTCCCCAACGTGCTCAACAAGAGCCTCAACTTCGCCGTGGAGCTGTCGGGCAAGGACGCCTTCGGGCGCAGCTCGGGCAAGGCGGTGGTGCAGGCGCCGCGCGCCCTGCCGCGGGTGATCCAGCTGCCCGCCGAGGTGGCCGGCAGCGAATACGGCTTCGTGTTCCTCTCCTCCATCCTGCACGCCCACGTCGGGGCGCTGTTCGCCGGCATGCAGGTGCTGGGCTGCCACCAGTTCCGCGTCACGCGCAACTCCGACCTGTTCGTCGACGAGGAGGAGAACAAGAACCTGCGCGAGCAGCTGCAGGGCGAGCTGCCGCACCGGCACTTCGGCGACGCGGTGCGCCTGGAGGTGTCCGACATGTGTCCCCAGGAGACCTACGAATTTCTCCTGCGCCAGTTCAACCTGGGCCGCGACGACCTCTATCAGGTGCGCGGCCCGGTGAACCTGGTGCGGCTGATGAACGTGCCGGACCGGGTCGACCGCCCGGACCTCAAGTTCGTCCCCTTCACGCCGTCGCTGCCGGCCCAGCTGACCGGCGACAAGGACGCGGACATGTTCGCCGCCATCGGCGCCGGCGACATCCTGCTGCACCACCCTTTCCAGTCCTTCCAGCCGGTCATCGACTTCATCCGCCAGGCCGCCGAGGATCCCAACGTGCTGGCCATCCGCCAGACCGTCTACCGCACCGGCACCGACTCCGAGCTGATGCGCCACCTGATCGCTGCCGCCCAGCGCGGCAAGGAGGTGACCGCGGTGGTGGAGCTGCTGGCCCGCTTCGACGAGGAGGCCAACATCCACTGGGCGGAGCAGCTGGAAAAGGCTGGCGCCCACGTGGTCTATGGCGTGGTCGGCTACAAGACCCACGCCAAGCTGGCCCTGGTGGTGCGCCGCGAGGGCGGCCGGCTGAAGCGCTACGCCCACCTCGGCACCGGCAACTACCACGCCCGCACCGCGCGGCTGTACACCGACTTCGGCCTCCTGACCTGCAACGAGGAGCTGTGCCAGGACGTCAACGACGTCTTCATGCAGCTCACCGGCCTGGGCGACGCGGGCGAGCACGCCCACCTGCTGCAGTCGCCCTTCACCATGCACAGCACCATGATGGCCGCCATCCGCAACGAGACCGAGCGCGCCCGCGCGGGCGAGAAGGCGGTCATCGCGGCGAAGATGAACGCCCTGCTCGAGCCCAGGGTCATCGCCGCCCTCTACGAGGCCAGCCAGGCCGGCGTGCAGGTCGATCTCGTCGTGCGCGCCGTGTGCGCCCTCCGCCCGGGCCTGCCCGGCGTGTCGGAGAACATCCGCGTGCGCTCCATCCTTGGCCGCTTCCTGGAACACCACCGCATCTTCTACTTCTGGAACGGCGGCCAGGAGGACGTCTGGCTCGCCAGCGCCGACTGGATGGACCGCAACTTCTTCCGCCGCATCGAGACCGGCTTCCCCATCCTCGACGCCAAGCTGAAGAAGCGCGTCATCAACGAGGGCCTGAAGCCCTACCTGA
The DNA here is from genome assembly GCA_025458005.1 of Thiobacillaceae bacterium. GTDB lineage: Bacteria > Pseudomonadota > Gammaproteobacteria > Burkholderiales > Thiobacillaceae > JALOTG01. Next base: position 1,615 of record JALOTG010000089.1, on the reverse strand, counting down.
AGGACAACGTCAAGGCCTGGGAAATGCAGCCGGACGGCTCATACCGCCGCCGCGCCCGCCGCGGCAAGGCCTTCGAGGCCCAGTCCTTCCTGCTCAACCTGCTGGCGGCGAAGGCCTGAGGCAAGATACCGCCGATAATTGGGATCAGCATTCTCATGTCATCGCAAGGAAACGACATGTCTCGACCCTCGCATTCCCGCTTTGCCAAGCTGCTCTGCATGGCTGGCCTGATGATGCTGGCCGCCTGTGGGGATCAGCCCGAGACGGCTCAGGATTACGCGGACCGAGCGCGGGAGGCCGTGGTCCGTGGGGACATCGCGTCCGCGATCATCGACTACAAGAATGCCGTCCAGAAATCCCCCAACGACCTCGATCTGCGTATCGCCTTGGGTGAGGCCTATCTGAGGCTGGAGCAGGCCAGCAATGCGGAAAAGGAGTTCCTGGAGGCGCGCAAGCGCGGCATGGACAGCGAGACCCTTGCCCCATTGCTGGGAGAGGCCTTGCTGTTGGACGGTGATTACCGACGCGTCCTGGAACTCATCAATCCGGACACATCCCGATCAGCGCGTGGCAAATCCATCATGCTGAGCCTGCATGGCGACGCCCAACTGGGATTGGGTAACCTGGATTCCGCATGCGGCCTGTATCAAAAGGCCGCCCAGCTGGACCCGCGCCAGGTCGGCGCGCAGCGCGGCTTGGGGCGATGCGCCCTCTACAAGGAGGGGGCTTCGCGTGGCAGGGAAATCCTCGCGGCCACGGTCAGGGCCTACCCCACGGACGCGGCCACCTGGATTGCCTTGGGCGATCTGGAATACAACAGCGACCGCCTGGCCGAGGCGCGCGATGCCTATGCCCAGGCGCTCAAGACCAAGCCCTGGAGCCACAGTGCGCTCACCGGACACGCCCTGTCCTTGCTGGGACTGGGTCAGGTCCAGACTGCGGGGAAAGTGCTCCAGACCCTGACTGAACGCTATCCCGACAGCCTATACGGGAAGGCCCTTCTCGCCTTGATGGATCTGCACAATGGCAGGGTGAAGGAGGCATACGGCAGGCTGAAGGGTATCCGGGAAAAGAACCCCCATCATCTGCCCACCCATGCCATCTATTCCCTGGCAGCCTACAGCTTGGGGCAATACGAGCAGGCGTCGGGCGGCTTTCTGCGCTACCTCTCCGTGCATCCGGACAACGACGCGATCCGCAAACTGCTCGTCCAGAGCCGGATGAAACTCGGTCAGAACATCGATGCGCTGGAAACCTTGAGCCCCATGCTGCGCCGCGCTGAGCTGGACCCCCAGGCCGCCGTCCTGGCCGCCGAACTGCATTTGAAACTGCGTAGACCGGACAAGGCCGCCCGCTACCTTGGCGACGCGCTCTCCATGCCCGGGAAGGGCAGCGAGGCGCAACGGCATACTGCCGAGTCGCTCCTGGCTCGTAAGCATTTCGAGGAGGCCCTTGTTCATCTGAAGTCATACCACGGATTGTCTTCAGGTTCCTCCCAGACCAGCCTGCATAACATCCTGTCCCTGCTTCGTTCCGGACAGCCGGAACTTGCCCTGAAGCTGATCGCCGACATCGAGGCTTCCGGTGGTGGTGGCGATACCGGTCGGTTCACGGT
>JALOTG010000006.1 GCA_025458005.1 Thiobacillaceae bacterium | reverse complement strand
GCCCGAGCCGGTGGCGGTAACCACGCCGTTCGCCTCGATGGTCACCCCCTGGACACGGCCGTATGCGCCGATGGAGGGCAGACCGGAAGCAGTGGTGCAGGCTGAGAGGGCTTGGGATTGGGAGCACAACTCCACGGCGGATTTGAGCCCGCTTGCGGCCTGGATGACCTCGCTGAAGCGCGCGCGATCGCGATAACTGTTGTAGCTGGGCACGGCGATGGCGGCCAGGATGCCGATGATGGCGATGACGATGAGCAGTTCGATCAGGGTGAAACCGCCCTGGGCGTTGCGGACTTGGATGCGTTGCATCATTTTCGATCTCCTAAGCTGTTGAACAGGATGCGCCCGAGGGCTGCGCTTTCCTCTAAGCGATCGCCGTGCCAGTTTTTATGAATCCAACAAATCAATAAGTTACGAATATCCCCCTGACCGGGGGTGACAATTTCCGTCACTTCGCCTGACCGCGGGCGTCACTCGGCGGGGCTAGAATCCGCCCCATGCCCCCGCCGCCCAACCAATCCCTCCTCCAGGCCCTCGACCCCCGCCGCAACGTGGTGGTGGAGGCCTGCGCCGGCAGCGGCAAGACCTGGCTCTTGGTGTCGCGCATGGTCCGCCTGCTGCTGGCCGGGGCGCGGCCGTCGGAGCTGCTGGCCATCACCTTCACGCGCAAGGCGGCGGAGGAGATGCGCGACCGCCTCTACCGCTGGCTGGAGATCCTGGCGGTGGCGCCCGACGATGCGGCCCTGGACTTCCTCGCCGAGCGCGGCCTGGACGCAGCGGCGGCGCGGGAGGCCCTGCCCCGGGCGCGCGGCCTGTTCGAGGCGGTGCTGATGGCGCCGATCGGGCCGATGATCACCACCTACCACGGCTGGTTCCTCCACCTGCTCGGCCACGCGCCGCTGCAGGAGCGGGGCCCGAGCCAGGTGCTGGAGGACGCCGCCCTGCTGGCGCGGGAGGCCTGGCTGACCTGGGCCAACGCCCTCGGCCGGCGGGTCGGCGACCCGGAGGAGGCGGCCTTGCGGACCCTGCTCGCCGACCTGCCCCTGGCCAGCGTGGCGGAACTGCTCGGCGCCCTGCGCGAGCGGCGCGCCGAGTGGTGGGCCTGGGCCGAGGGTCGGGCGGACCCGCTGGCGGATGGCGTGGCGGCGCTGGAGCGGCTCGCCGGCATCAACGAGGAAGAGGATGTCCTCGCGGCGCTGTTCGCCGACGCGGCCTTCGTCGCGGGACTGCGGGCATACCTGCCGCTGCTGGAGTCGAACGGTCGAGCCGTGAAGGACGCCGCCGAGCGTGCGACCCTGTTGTCCGGGGTGCTGGCCTGGCTGGAATCCGCCCCCAGCCCGGACCACACCCGCCAGGCGGAAGGAGACGGTCCGGGGCCGGATCCCCGCTGGACGGCCCTGCAACCCGTATTTCTCACCCAGAAGGGCACGCCGCGCGCCCTCAAGCTCACCAGTGAGCTGGAAAAACGCCTCGGCGCGGCCGACGCGGCCCGCTTCCTGGACCTGCACCAGGCCCTTGCCGAGCGCGTCCGGGCCGCCCAGGCCCGGCTGGACGAGCAGCGCGCCCTGCGCCTGCACCGCTGCGCCCTCACGGCCGGCGCGGGGCTGCTGGAGCACTACCAGCGCCTCAAGGCGGAGCGCAATGCCCTCGACTTCACCGACGCGGAGTGGGGCGCCTGGCGGCTGCTCGCCGACGAGGAGGCCGGTCCGGCCCTGCTGGCGCGGTTGGACGCCCGCTGGCGGCACCTCCTGCTGGACGAGTTCCAGGACACCAACCCCTTGCAATGGCGCATCCTGCGCGCCTGGCTGGCGGCCTACGGGGCCGACGGCGAGCGGCCGACCCTGTTCCTGGTGGGCGACCCGAAGCAGTCCATCTACCGCTTCCGGCGCGCCGAGCCGCGCCTGTTCGGCGCGGCGGCCGACTGGCTGGAACGGGAGTGGGACGGCCTGCGCCTGCCCCACGACACCACCCGGCGCCTGGCGCCGCGCGTGGCGGCCTGGGTGAACGCGGTGTTCGCCGATGCAGCGGATTACCCCGGCTTCCACCCCCACCTGGCGCACCCGTCCGACCTGCCGGGCCGCTGCGAGCTGATCGTTGCCGCGCGCGCCGCGCCGCCGTCCATCGAACGGAACAGACCGCGCGACCCGCTCGCCGAGCCGGCACCGGCCGAGGTCGACGTCCGCGCCGCGGAGGCGCGCCAGGTAGCCGAGCGCATCCGGGCCATGGTCGGCCGGCTGCCAATCCGGGACGCGGGCCGGGACCAGCCGGCCCGCCACGCGGACATCTTCGTGCTGTGCGCCTCGCGCAGCGGACTGGCGGCCTTCGAGGCCGCCTTTCGGTCGGCCGGCATCCCCTTCGTCACCGGGCGCCGCGGCGGCCTGCTGGACACCCTGGAGGCGGCCGACCTGATCGCCCTGCTGACCTGGCTGGTGAGCCCGTCCGCGGACCTGGCCCTGGCCCAGGTGCTGCGCTGCCCGGTGTTCGCCTGGCCGGACGAGGACCTCCTGGTCCTGGCCGATCGCGCCGAGCCGACCTGGGCGGCGCGCCTGGCGGCCTGGGCGGCGGAGCCGGCCGCGCCGCAGGGCGCGCGCCGCGCCGCGCGACTGCTGGCGGACTGGCGCGCGCGGGCCGGGCGGGTACCGGCCCACGACCTGCTCGACCGCGTCTTCCACGAGGGCGAGGTGGAGGCCCGCTACGCCGCCGCCGTGCCCGCCCACCTGTGGCCCGCCGTGCGGGCCAACCTGCGCGGGCTGCTGGGCCTCTCGCTGCAATTCTCCGGCGGCCGCTATCCCAGCCTGCCGCGCTTCCTCGACGAGCTGAAGGCCCTGCGCGACCGGGCCGGCGACGACGCGCCGGACGAGCCGCCGGCGGCGACGGGCGACGCGGTGCGGCTGCTCACCATCCACGCCGCCAAGGGCCTGGAGGCGCCCGTCGTGTTCCTCATCAAGGCCGACGAGACCGGCCGCGACGGGGACCCCTACGGCGTGCTGCTGGACTGGCCGGCCGACGCCAAGCGCCCCGCCCACTTTTCCCTGCACGGGCCGCGCGACTGGCGCGGCCATGCCCGGCAGGCCCTGTTCGCCGAGGAACAGGCCCTGCGGGCGCGCGAGCGCCTCAACTTGCTCTACGTGGCGATGACCCGCGCGAAACAGATCCTGGTGGTGAGCGGCCTGCAGGATGCCGCGGCGGAAAGCTGGCTGGAGCGGGCGCGGCGGGGTCTGGAACGAGCCGAGCTCGCCGGCCTGCCCGAGGTCGCCGAGACGTCGGGCGCGCCGGCCATGGCATCCGCGGCGAGCCCGCCCGCGGCAATAGAACTGCCCGCGCCGGCCCCGGTGGCGCCGGTCGGCGAGCGGCGGGCCCCGCCGACGCCGGAGTCCGACCGGGGGGTGCGCGTGCACCGCTGCCTGGAACTGGCCGCCCAGGGCTGGCCGGAGGAGGCCATCCGGGCCGACCTGGGCGGCGCCGAGGCGGATTTCCGGGCGGCCTGGCGGGCCGCCGGCCGCATCCTCGACGCCCCGGCGCTGCGCCGTTTCTTCGACCCGGCCCTGCACCTGGCGGCGCGCAGCGAGCTGGAGTTCGTCGACGCGGGCGGCGAGCTGCGCCGCATCGACCGGCTGGTGGAGTTCGCCGACGAGGTCTGGGTGCTGGACTACAAGACCGGCGGCCTGGACGAACCCGACCTGGCCCGGCGCGCCGCGCCCCATCTGGAGCAGCTCACCGCCTACCGCCGCGCCGCGCGCCACCTCTATCCGGGCAAGACGGTGCACGCCGCCCTGATCTTCGCCGACAGCGCCCTGCACGAGGTGGACGAAAACGAGGTGGACGAAAAATTACCCGAGTAATTTAGTTTACTATTGCCACCTTCCCCGCCTCGCGGCAAACTATCAGCCGTTATGGAAATGCTTATGAAGGAGTCCGCCATGGGTGGCCTGAGCCCGCAAACCCCCATCCCCACCGAGATCAAGCTGCACCAGCAGTCCAAGTACATGGAAATCGCCTTCAACGACGGCAGCCGCTTCCAGCTGCCGTATGAATACCTGCGCGTCTTCTCCCCCTCGGCCGAGGTACGCGGCCATGGCCCCGGCCAGGAGGTGCTGCAGGTGGGCAAGAAGTACGTCGAACTGAAGCACATCGAGCCGGTCGGCCAGTACGCCGTCTGCCTGTTCTTCTCCGACGGCCACGACACGGGCATCTATTCCTGGGACTACCTGCACGACCTGGGGCTTAACCAGGACCGCTACTGGCAGGCCTACCTCACCCGCATGGAGGCGGCCGGAGAGTCGCGCGAGCCGAAGACCCTGGTGAAGTGAACCGCCCGGTTCGCTGCGGCGCCAGCGCATGGCCGAGCTGACGGCGGCCTGGGCCGAGGCCATCACCCGGGCCACCGGCGCGCCCTTCGCGCCGCGCCACCACCAGGCCGCCGGCGGCGGCTGCATCAACGCCGCCCACGTGCTGGCGGGCGCCGACGGCCGCCGCTACTTCGTCAAGCAGAACGCCGCCGACCGCCTGGACATGTTCGAGGCCGAGGCGGCGGGCCTCGCCGAGATCCTCGCCAGCGGCGCCATCCGCGCGCCCCGCCCGGTCGCGGCCGGGGTGACCGGCGGCGTGGCCTGGCTGGTGCTGGAATACCTGGACCTGGGCGAGCGCGGCAGCGGCGCCGAGTTGGGCCGCCGGCTGGCGGCGATGCATCGCCACACCGCCGACCGCTTCGGCTGGCGGCGCGACAACACCATCGGCAGCACCCTCCAGCGCAACGATTGGCATGACGACTGGATCGCCTTCTACGCCGACCGGCGGCTGGGCTTCCAGTTCGACCTGATGGCCCGCAACGGCGGCGGGCGCCGCCTGGCCGAGCGGGGCGAGCGGCTGCGCGCCGGACTGGCCGGCCTGTTCCCCGGCTACCGGCCGGCCGCCTCCCTGCTGCACGGCGACCTGTGGGGCGGCAATTACGGCTACGCGGGCGGCGAGCCGGTGATCTTCGACCCGGCCGTCTACTACGGCGACCGCGAGGCGGACCTGGCCATGACCGAGCTGTTCGGCGGCTTCCCGGCCGACTTCCAGGCCGCCTACCGCGAGGCCTGGCCCCTGGACCCGGGCTATGGCCGGCGCCGGACGCTCTACAACCTCTACCACGTGATCAACCATTTCAACCTGTTCGGCGGCGGCTACCTGGGCCAGGCCGAAGCCATGACCGATCGGCTGCTGGCGGAGCTGGGCTGAGCCGCCCGCCGGGCGTCCGCATAAGTGCTTGCCCGGCAACGGGAAAATCTGCATAATTACCCGCTTTCCAGATTCTGCGCGCTAGAGGCCACCATGAAGTCCGGCATCCACCCCGACTACAACGAGATCAACGTCACCTGCAGCTGCGGCAACAGCTTCACGACCCGCTCCACCATGAAGAAGGCCCTGCACGTGGAGGTCTGCTCCGCCTGCCACCCCTTCTACACCGGCAAGCAGAAGATCGTCGACACCGCCGGCCGGGTGGAGAAGTTCCGCCAGAAGTACGGCCTCAAGTAAATCCGCTCCCGCCTGCATGGGGCGCGGCGAGGACACGAAGGCAGCGCGAGCTGCCTTTTTTGTTTCGCTGGCCGGCCCATGCCGGCGGCGACCGTCCGCCTGATGGAAGCGCCCAGACACGATCATCCCCTGCACGCCACCACGCCCGCCAAGCTGGCCTGGCTGGTGGCGCTCGTGCTGCTCTGGGCCCTCTACGGCATGACCGGCAGGGACGCCTGGCAGCGGGACGAGGTCGCCACCCTGGGCGAGACCCTCGGCTGGCTGGAGACCGGGCGCACCCCCCTGGCGGCGCCCCTCTACAGTTGGCTGGCGGGTCTCGGCGCCTGGCTCCTCCAGGGCGTCTACCCCTGGCAGGACGGGGCGCGCTTCGCCAGCAGCCTGTTCACCCTCGCGGCGATGCTGTTCACCGCCCTGGCGGCGCGCCGCCTCTACGGGCCCGGCTTCGGTTCCGTGGCCGCCCTGCTGCTGATGGGCACCTTCGGGCTGCTGCTGCGCGCCCACGCCCTGCTGCCCGAGACCGCCCTGTTGGCCGGCTATGCCCTGCTGCTCCATGGCCTGGCGACTGGACGAGACAGCGCCGGTGCCGCCTGGGCCATCGCGGCGGGCGGGCTGATGCTGCTCCTCACCCGCGGCCTGCCGGACCTGGCCGCCGCCGTCCTGATTGCCGCGCTGGCCCTGCTGCTGCCCGGCCACGCCACGCGCGCCTACCGGCGGGCCCTGGCCATGTCCGGCGTGCTCCTGGCCCTGGCGCTGGCGGCCTGGCTCGCCCATCTGAACGCCGGCGGACTGCTGGCCGACTGGTGGTCGATCCAGACCGGCCGCCTGGCCGATGCCAAGGGCCCCGGCGGCCTCTTTTCCACCCTGGTGTGGTTCGCCTGGCCGGCCTGGCCGTTGGCCCTTTGGGCCCTGTGGCACGAGCATCGCCGCCTGGGGCGGGACAACCCCCTGCACCTGCCCCTGGTGGCCGCCCTGGTCGCCCTGCTGGTCAGCCATGTCGGCGGCTATACCCGCGACGGCCTGGTCATGCCGGCGGTGGTCCCGCTGATCCTGATGGCGGCCTATGGCGTCGCCACCCTGAAGCGGGGCGCCGCCCAGGCCTTCTACTGGTTCGGGGTGACCAGCTTCGCCTTCTTCGCCCTGGCCTTCTGGATCTATTTCGCGGCCCTGGAGTGGGGCTGGCCGACCGCCGTGGCCCGTCATCTCACCCGTCTGACGCCGGGCTACACGCACGCGGTGCCGAGCGCGGCCGTCCTGCTGGCGGCGGGGGTCAGCCTCCTCTGGGCCGTGGCGGTGCCCCTGTTCCCACGCGCCCAGGTGCGCCCCGCCCTGGTGTGGGCCACCGGCATGACCCTCACCTGGCTCCTGCTGGTTACCCTGTTCCGGCCGTGGATCGAGACCTCCTATGCCTGGCGTCCGATCGCCCAGGCGGTCGATGCCCGCCTGCCGGCCGGCGCCTGCGTGGAGATCGAGGCCGACGGACCGGCGCGCGTCATGCTGCATTACCACCTGGCCGGCAGCCTGCCCCGGCCGGGCCAGACCTGCGCCTGGCGCCTGGTGCTGGGCCGGGCGGAGGCCGCGCCGGGCGCCACGCCGGTCTGGCAAGGGGTCCGACCCCGCGACCGGCAGCAGGTCTATCGCCTCTACCGGCTGGACGGCGATGAGCACCCCTGAGCCCCTCCCCACGATCGGCGCCGTGGTGCTGGCGGGAGGGCGAGCGCGACGCTTCGGCGGCCGCGACAAGGGCCTCATCCGCCTCAACGGGCAGCCCCTGGCCGCCTGGGTGGTCCAGCGCCTGGCGCCCCAGGTGCGGGACCTGATGCTGAGCGCCAACCGCAACCTGTCCGACTACGCGGCCCTCGGCTATCCGGTGGTGGCGGACGCCATCCCCGGCCAGGCGGGACCGCTGGCCGGCATCCACACCGCCGCTCGCGCCCTGCGCTGCGAGTGGGTGCTCACGGCGCCGTGCGACACGCCCTTCCTGCCCGCCGACCTGGCCGCAAGGATGCTGGCGCGCGCCCGGCGGGAGGGGGTGGATGCCGTCTACGCCGCGGACGACCAGCAGCTGCACTATTCCGTCATGCTGTTCCGCCGCGCCCTGCACGACGATCTCGCCGCCTTCCTGCGCATGGGCGGACGCAAGGCCCGCGAGTGGCTGGCCCGGGTGCACGCCGAGCCGGTGCTGTTCGAGGACGACCCCTATGCCTTCTTCAACGTCAACAGCCCGGAAGAGCTGGCCCGGGCCGAGGGCCTGGCGCTGCGCTACGCCTGATTCCGCCGCACGAAATTTCGCCTTGGCAACCGCCCGCCGGCGGCTAGACTGAGAGTCAAGCCGTATCCCTCGACAGGCATGTTGCGTGCTCGGGATGTGGCCGGGTCGCATCATGTCCAGGAATGATCCTTATCCCAGCGTCGACGCGGTGGTGGAACGCTACCACGCCGACGCGGCCTATCTGGTCCAGATGCTGCGCGAGATCCAGGAGACGCGCGGCTGGATCGCCCCCCCGGTGGTGACCGAACTGGCGCGCACGCTGGGGCTGTCGCGCGCCCGGGTGGAAGGGGTGGCCGCCTTCTACAGCTTCCTGCATCTGCGTCCGGTCGGCGCATACCGTGTCCTGTTCTCGGACAACGTCACCGACCGCATGCAGGGCAGCGAGGCCCTGCTCGCCTATCTGAGCGAGAAGCTCTGGGTGGAGAAGGGCAAGCTCTCCGAGGACGGCCTGCTGTCCATCGACACCACTTCCTGCACCGGCCTGTGCGACCAGGGCCCCGGCCTGCTGGTCAACGGCCGGGCCATCCCGCGCGCCAGCCGGGAGCGACTGGACGTCATCGCCGCCCTGATCCTGGATCGACAGCCCCTCGACCAGTGGCCGGCGGAGCTGTTCGCCGTCGAGGACAACATCCGCCGCGCGGACCTGCTGCTCGGCAACCGCCTGGCGCCGGGCGAGGCCATCCGCGCCGCCATCCTGCGCGGACGCGGCGGCCAGACGGAAGCGGCGGCCAACGAGCGCTCCTGGCGGGAGGCCAACCCCGCCGCCGCGCTGGGGCCGGCAGCCACCCTGGAGGAGATCAAGCGGGCCAACCTGCGCGGCCGCGGCGGCGCCGGCTTCGGCACCGGCGTGAAGTGGGAGGCCTGCCGCAACGCCCCGGGCGAGATGCACTGCGTGGTGTGCAACGCCGACGAGGGCGAGCCGGGCACCTTCAAGGACCGCGTGCTGCTCAACCGCCACGCCGACCTGGTATGCGAGGGCATGACGGTGTGCGCCTACGTGATCGGCGGCGGCGGCGCGACGCGCGGCTTCATCTACCTGCGCGGGGAATACCGCCACCTTCTGGAGCCCCTGGAAGCGGTGCTGGCCCGCCGCCGCGCGGCCGGCCTGCTGGGCCGGGACATCTGCGGCGAGCCCGGCTTCGACTTCGACATCGAGATCCACGTCGGCGCCGGCGCCTATGTCTGCGGCGAGGAGTCGGCCCTGATCGAGTCCCTGGAGGGCAAGCGCGGCATCCCGCGCAGCCGCCCGCCCTATCCGGTCACCCACGGCTACCTGGGCCAGCCCACGGTGGTGAACAACGTCGAGACCTTCTGCGCCGCGGCCCTCGTCGCGGTGCACGGCGGCGAGTGGTATCGCGCCGTGGGCACGGCCAAGTCCGCCGGCACCAAGCTGCTGTCGGTGTCGGGCGACTGCGAGCGGCCCGGCATCTACGAATACCCCTTCGGCGTCACGGTGCGCCAGGTCCTGGAGGACTGCGGCGCAGGCGTGGGCAAGCGGGCCACCCAGGCGGTGCAGGTGAGCGGCCCGTCCGGCACCCTCATCGACGCCTCGGAATTCGACCGCCGCATCGCCTTCGAGGACCTGCCCAGCGCCGGGGCCTTCATGGTGTTCGACGAGACCCGCGACATGTTCGACGTGGCGCGCAACTTCGTGCACTTCTTCGCCCACGAGAGCTGCGGCTTCTGCACCCCCTGCCGGGTGGGCACGGCGATGATGCGCAACATGGTGGACAAGATCCACGGCGGCCGCGGCACCCAGCGCGACATCGACGAGATGTGCCAGCTCAGCAAGGCGATGCACATGGCCGCCCACTGCGGCCTCGGCCACACCGCCTGCAACCCCATGCAGGATGTCATGAAGCGCTTCCGGCCGGCCATCCAGCGCCGGCTGCGCCGGCTCGAATTCGCCCCGGCCTTCGACCTGGACGCGGCGCTGGCGGTCGGCCGGCGGATGACCGGGCGGGACGACGCGGGGGCGCACCTGGAGACCGAGGCATGAACGAGAGCGACCTGCCCAGCTTCCTGCTCGACGGCGAGGAGATCCCCTTCACCCCCGGCCAGACCGTGATCCAGGCGGCCCTGACGGCGGGCCACTACATCCCCCACCTGTGCTACCACCCGGAGTTCGTGCCGCACGGCAGCTGCAAGGTCTGCACGGTGAAGGCCAACGGCCGCCCGGCGGCCGCCTGCACCCTGCCCGCCCAGGCCGGCCTCGCGGTGGAGAGCGACACCGACGAGCTCAACGACCTGCGCCGCACCCTGGTGCAGATGCTGTTCGCCGAGGGCAACCACTTCTGCCCCTCCTGCGAGAAGAGCGGCAACTGCATGCTGCAGGCCCTGGGCTACGACCTGGGCGTGATGACCGCCGGCTTCCGGCACTTCTTCCCGGACCGGCCCGTGGACGCCTCCCACCCGGACATCCTGCTCGACTTCAACCGCTGCATCTTCTGCAAGCTGTGCGTGCGCGCCTCCGAGGAGGTGGACGGCAAGGGGGTGTTCTCCCTGACCGGGCGGGGCATCATGCGCCACCTGATCGTCAGCGCCGAGTCCGGCCGCCTGGCGGACACCGACATCGCGCTGACCGACAAGGCCCTGGAGGTCTGCCCGGTGGGGGTCATCCTCAGGAAGCACGTCGGCTTCGCCGTGCCCATCGGCCGGCGCCGCTACGACGAGCGGCCGATCAGCGCCCAGGCCCTGGACGACGCGCCGCGCATGATGGAGCCGAAGCATGGCTGAGGGCAGGATCAGGGTGGCCACCGCCTCGCTGGCCGGCTGTTTCGGCTGCCACATGTCGCTGCTGGATATCGACGAGCGGCTGTTCGAGCTGCTGGAGAAGATCGAGTTCGACCGCACGCCGCTCACCGACATCAAGCACTGCGGACCCTGCGACATCGGCATCATCGAGGGCGGCTGCTGCAACGCGGAGAACGTCGAGGTGCTGCGCGAGTTCCGCCGCAACTGCAAGATCCTGGTGGCCCTCGGCGCCTGCGCGGTGACCGGCGGCCTGCCGGCGCAGCGCAACCACCTGGACCTGGGCGCCTGCCTGTCGGAGGTCTACCTGACCGAGCCCGGCCTGGTCAACGGCCAGATCCCCAACGACCCCGAACTGCCCCTGCCGCTGGACCAGGTGCACCCCCTGCACGAGGTGGTGAAGGTGGACTACTTCGTGCCCGGCTGCCCGCCCTCGGCCGACGCGATCTGGAAGATCCTCGCCGATCTGGTCGCCGGCCGCACGCCCAGGCTGGGACACGGACAGATCCAATACGATTGAGGGCGCCATGAGCCACGCACTGGAAACCGCCGAGCACCCCGAGCAGCTGCGCCGGGTGGCCATCGAGCCCCTGTCGCGGGTGGAAGGCCACGGCAAGGTCACCCTGCTGCTGGACGAGGACGACCACGTGCGCCAGGTGCGGCTGCACATCGTCGAGTTCCGCGGCTTCGAGAAGTTCATCCAGGGCCGTCCCTACTGGGAGGTGCCGGTGATGGTGCAGCGCCTGTGCGGCATCTGCCCGGTCTCCCACCACCTGGCCGCCTCCAAGGCGATGGACCAGATCGTCGGCGTGGGGGTCGGAAACACGCGGCTCACGCCCACCGCCGAGAAGATCCGGCGGCTGATGCACTACGGCCAGATCCTGCAGTCGCACGCCCTGCACTTCTTCCACCTCTCCTCGCCCGACCTGCTGTTCGGCTTCGATTCCGACGTGGCCCGGCGCAACATCGTCGGCGTCGCCCAGGCCTACCCGGACATCGCCCGCAAGGGGGTGCTGCTGCGCAAGTACGGCCAGGAGGTGATCCGGGTCACCGCCGGCAAGCGGGTGCACGGCACCGGCTCGGTGCCCGGCGGCGTCAACAAGCGCCTGACCGTCGAGGAGCGCGACACCCTGCTGGCGGACATCTACCAGACCATCGCCTGGAGCCGCGAGGCGGTCCACCTGGCGCGCCGGCTCTACGAGGACCACGCCGACCTGTACCGCGAATTCGGCAGCATCTGCGCCCACCAGCTGTCCCTGATCCGCGCCGACGGGGCCATGGACCTCTACCACGGCGGGCTGCGGGCGCGTGACCTGGCCGGCCAGCCCCTGTTCGACCATGTCGATTACAACCACTACTGGGAGTACCTGTTCGAGGAGGTGAAGCCCTGGTCGTACATGAAGTTCCCCTTCATCCGCAGCCTCGGTCCCGAGGACGGCTGGTACCGAGTCGGCCCCCTGGCGCGGGTGGCCCTGTGCGACTTCATACCCACCCCCTTCGCCGACCACGAGCGGCGCGACTTCCTGGCCTGCGACGGCGGCAACGCGGCCGCCGCCACCCTGGGCACCCACTGGGCGCGCATGATCGAGATGCTGCACGCCGCCGAGGTGATCAAGGAGCTGCTGCACGACCCGGACATCCTCGGCGACGAGCTGGTGACGCGCGGCGAGCGCCAGGAGCGCGGCGTGGGCGTCATCGAGGCGCCACGCGGCACCCTGATCCACCACTACCACATCAACGAGGACGACGTGGTGATGCGCGCCAACCTGATCGTCTCCACCACCCACAACAACCAGGCGATGAACGAGTCCATCCGCTCGGTGGCGCGCCAGTACCTGGACGGCCGCCAGCTCACCGAGGGCCTGCTCAACCACATCGAGGTGGCCATCCGCGCCTACGACCCCTGCCTGTCGTGCGCCACCCACGCCCTGGGCCGCATGCCCCTGCTGGTCGAACTGCTCGACGCCGAGGGTCGCCAGGTGGACCGCATCGCCCGCCACGCCGCCTCAGCCTGTTGACTGCCGCGCCCGTCCTGGTCATCGGCATCGGCAACCCCAGCCGGGGCGACGACGCCCTCGGCCCCCTGGCCATCGAGCGCCTGCAGTGCCTCGACCTGCCCGGCGTCGAGCTGCTCACCGACTTCCAGCTGCAGGTGGAATACGTCCTCGACCTGCGCGACCGGGCCGAGGTGATCTTCGTCGACGCCGCCGCCAGCGGGCCGGCGCCCTTCGCCTTCGCCCCCGTCACAGCGGCGGCGGACGCCAGCGTGAGCAGCCATGCCCTGTCCCCCGCCGCCCTGCTGCACGCCTGCCGGCAGTTGGACATCGCGCCGCCGCCGGCCCACGTGCTGGCCATCCGCGGCCACGCCTTCGAACTGGGCGCCGCGCTGAGCCCCGAGGCGGCCGACCACCTGGAGGCGGCCCTGGGCTGGCTGACCGGCCGGCTGGCGACCGCGTCACCGCCCCAGGCGCATCGGGACTGTCCCGCCGGACCATAAAACCCCAACATAGCGGGGACACGACTCCCCCGCCCGAACCATGCCCGCCCTCGCCCACGAAAAGGAACTGCGCTCCCGCGAGCGCCTGTTGAGCCTGCTCCTCTCCCGCGTGCTGAAGAGCGAACTGCCGCGCCCGGTCTACGAGGCCCTCGGCGAGCTGCGCCGCGGCTACATCGCCCTGCGCGAGAACTACGCGCCGCGCCGCCGCCAGGCGCTGGTCGAGCTGATCGAGCGCCAGCCGCCCGAGGCCCTGGCGCAGATCATCCGCGCCTTCAACATCTACTTCAGCCTGCTCAACATCGCCGAGGAGACCTTCCAGCTGCGCCAGCGCCGCCGCGCGGTGCAGCGCGGCCGGCACATGTGGACCGGCTCCTTCCACGACACCCTGCTCGACCTGCGCGAGCAGGGCGTGGCGGCGGGCGAGCTGCGGCCCCTGCTGGACACCCTGCGCTACATGCCGGTCATCACCGCCCACCCCTCCGAGGCCAAGCGGCGCACCATCAAGGGCGCCCTGCGCAACATCTTCCTGACCTTGGAGGACCTCGACGATCCGCGCACCCGCGGCGTGTACCGCGACGAGGCGGTGGAGCGCCTGGGCAACCAGATCCGCGTGCTGTGGAAGACCGACGAGGTGCGCACCTACCGCCTGGACGTGCGCGACGAGATCCGTGCCGGGCTGACCTACTTTCCCCTCTCCCTGTTCGAGGCGGTGGCCCAGGTCCATCGCAACTTCCGCAAGGCCCTGCGCGACGTCTACGGTGAGGAGGCGGCCGCCGGCATCGCGTCGCCCGGCTTCCTGCGCTTCGGTTCCTGGATCGGCGGCGACCGCGACGGACACCCCGGCGTGACCGCCGACGTCACCACCCTGGCCTGGCGCATGCAGGCGCGCACCGCCTGCGAGGAATACCTGCGCCGTCTGGAGCGGCTGTCTGACCAGCTGACCTTCTCCATCCGTCTGTGCCGGCCGTCCGAGGTCTTCCTGGAGAGCCTGGAGGCGGACGCCCGCTACGCCGACCTGCTGTTCGGGCAGCAGCCCCACCGCCACTCCCAGGAACCCTACCGGCGCAAGCTGGAGATCATGCGCCACCGCGTGCGGCGCAACCTGGACCTGATCCAGCGCGCCATCGACGGGGCGGACACCGGCTTCGAGGAGCCCGGCTACGCGAGCCCGCAGTCCTTCCTCAACGACCTCCTGCTGATGCGCGACTCCCTGGTCGGCCACGGCGACCGGGCGGTGGCCGAGGGCGAACTGACCGACCTGATCCGGCTGGTGGAGACCTTCGGCTTCCACCTGCTGGAGCTGGACGTGCGCCAGGAGTCCGGCCGTCATGGCGAGGCGGTGGCGGAGATCCTGCGCCAAGCCCTGGGCATCGACTACCTGTCGCTCGACGAAGCAGGCCGCCTCGACCTGCTCGCCGACACCCTGGCCAACCCGGTCGCCCTGCAGTTCGACCCCGGCCTGCTGTCCGAGGCCACCCAGGAGACCCTGCGCGTCTTCCAGGCCGTCGCCCAGGCGCGCCGCCATCTGGGCGAGCGCTGCTTCGGCCGCTACGTCATCTCCATGACCCACCAGGCCAGCCACGTGCTGGAGGTCCTGCTGCTCGCCTCTCAGGCCGGGCTGGCCGGGCGGCTGGCCGGCAACTGGTATTGCCACCTCGGCGTGTCGCCCCTGTTCGAGACCATCGACGACCTGAACCGGGTGGAGGACGTGCTCGGCCGTCTCTACCGCCTGCCGGCCTACCGCGCCCTGCTGGAGGCCTACGGCGAGGGCCAGGAGGTGATGCTGGGCTATTCCGACTCCTGCAAGGACGGCGGCATCCTGGCCTCGGCCTGGACCCTGTACGAGGCCCAGAAGCGCATCGTCGCCCTGTCCGAGCGGGAGGGCGTGCGCTGCCGGCTGTTCCACGGCCGCGGCGGCACCCTGGGCCGCGGCGGCGGCCCCACCTTCGCCGCCATCCTGGCCCAGCCGCCCGGCACGGTGCGCGGCGAGCTCAAGCTCACCGAGCAGGGCGAGGTGCTGTTCTACAAGTACAACAACATGGAGACGGCGGTCTACGAGCTGACCCTCGGGGTGTCCGGCACCCTCAAGGCCAGCACCCACCTGATCCGTCAGGTGGCGGACGACCGCAAGGACTACCTGGGCATCATGGACGCGCTGGCGCGCAGCGGGGAGCAGGACTACCGCGTCCTGACCCAGCGCACTCCGGGCTTCCTCGATTACTTCTACGAAGCCACGCCGGTGCGGGAGATCGGCCTGCTCAACATCGGCTCGCGCCCCTCGCACCGCAGGCAGGGCGACCGCTCCATGGCCTCGGTGCGCGCCATCGGCTGGGTGTTCGCCTGGGGGCAGTCGCGCCACGCCCTGCCCACCTGGTACGGCATCGGCTCGGCCATCGAGGCCTGGCGCGGCAGCGACCCCGCCCGCCTGGCCAAGCTGCAGCGGATGTACCGGGAATGGCCCTTCTTCCGCACCCTGCTGTCCAACGCCCAGATGGCCCTGGCCAAGGCGGACATGCGCATCGCGCGCGAGTACGCCGATCTTGCCCAAGACGCGGAGGCCGGCCGGCGCATCTATGAGCTGATCCGCGCAGGCTATGAAAGCACCCGGCGGCAGATTCTGCAGGTGGCGGACATCGCCACGCTGCTGGAGGAGAGCCCGGAACTGGCCGACTCCCTGGCCCACCGCAACCCCTACCTGGACCCGCTGAACCACATCCAGGTCGCCCTGCTGCGGCAATGGCGCGACGCCCAGGGCGAGGGCGAGAGCCCATGGCTGGAACCCCTGCTGCGCTCCATCAACGCCATCGCCGCGGGTCTGCGCAACACCGGCTGACGCGACCCACCGACTGCGGCGCACGGTCGGCACAGGGTGGGATCGACGCCTATACAACACCTTCGGTATGAAAATACCAGGCGGGTATTAGGTCGTGTCCCCGGCCCGGCATTGGCCCGGAATCGCCCGTATCACAATGCATAGTAGAAAACGTTAATAAACTCAGGCACATAAACCCGGACACCGTGACCCGGAATTCGGGTTGACGGGTCAACGGATGGGGTTTAGCTTGCGTTTACAGATATGTAACCACATGTTTTCCAAGGAGCCGACATTGAAGCGTACGAAAAATGCACTGAGCTATCTCGTCATCGCCTCCCTTCCCCTGCTGAGCGTGGGTGTGGCTGAAGCCAAGACCCCCAGCAAGAACGCGCAGAAGCCGCGCCACGAGGCGGCGGTGAAGAAGCCGAAGGAGACGATGAAGGTGGCGATGGCGGCGACCACCATTGCCGTGCCCGCGCTGGCCGTTGCCCAGGCGAGCGAGCCGGTGGCGGCCAGTCCGACGCCCAGCCAGGTGACGGACGCCCAGCACACGGCGACCCCTGCCCCATCGGCGACCAATCCCTATCTGGTCCCGCAGCAATGGATCTCCGCCCCGGGCGCTTATTCCGCATCGTCCTACTCGGCGTCGGCCCATTACGCGCCGGTGGCGCCGGTGGCGCCGCAGGCCAGCGTCGATCAGCTGGTCATGAAGCTGAAGTCGTCGCTGAACTCCATCCCGCTGTTCAACGACGAGGCCATCCTGCCGAGGATCAAGACCGTCTATCCGACCGGCGAGAAGCCGCTGGTGGTGCTGACCTTCAAGTGTCCGACCGAGGCCATCGGCATCACCACCCCGCCGATCAAGGCCATGCGCGAGCTGGTCAACCTGGGCATGGCGGGCGCCAACCGCACCAACCTGCTGCCCTTCAACATGCAGCAGGTCTGCCAGTAAGCCTTCTCCCCCGCCATGACCAACGGCCCCCTACACGGGGGCCGTGTTGTTTTCAGGCCCGCGGAAGCCGATCCCGATGGCGCGCGCGGCCGTCTCGGCCGGCGGCTATTTTTCGACCTGGACGCAGACGGCGCGCACCGAGGTGATGGCCGGGCTGTTTCCCCGCCCGGACAGATGCTCCGCGACCTTCTGCCTGGCCTGCTCGCACAGCGGCTGATCGGGAAAGTCGACGCGACTCAGGCTCAGCTGACCGGCGTTCGTGACCACGGCGAACAACAGGATCCAGTTCATATCCCCCTCCTGGTTGTACTGAAAAAGCCCGCCTCGGGCGGGCGTCCGAACCGGAGGCCGGCCCGGGGCGGCCGCCAATTCCGTGTCATGAGCTTCCTGCCCGGCATCCTCCCGGGCCTCATGGTACTCGAGTAATCAACACAAAGCCGCCGCGTTCAGGAAGGATTAAGGATCGCCGCCTAAGCTTCGCCTATCCCAGTTCCCGAGGACCCCGACATGCCCCTGGCGAAGCGCGACTTGTTTGACAACGCATACACTCCCGTCTCCGTGATCCATGCCGCCCCCGGCTCGCCCCGGCGACAGGCGGCCGAGGCCTTCATCCGCGCCATCTTCGCGCGGCGCTATGGGGCCGACGTCTCCACCTTCGCCCCGAACCTGATGCTGCTGGAGCAGGACCGGCGGATCATGGCGGCGGTGGGCTGGCGTAGCGCCGACGACGACAGGCTGTTCCTGGAGCACTACCTGGACATGCCCATCGAGGTGGCGATCTCGCGCCTGGCCGAACAGCCGGTGGCGCGCGCGCGCATCGCCGAGGTCGGCAACCTCGCCGCCGACAGGAGCGGCAGCAGCCTGCAGGTGATCCTGACCCTGGCTGCGCATCTGGACCGCCAAGGCCACGAGTGGGTGGTATTCACCGCCACCCAGGAACTGCGGGGCATCTTCTCCCGCCTCGGCCTGCCCCTGCTGGCCCTGGCGCAGGCCGACCCGGAACGCCTCGGGCAGGAGGCGCGGGCCTGGGGCAGCTACTACGACACCCGGCCCATCGTCGTCGCCGGCCGGATCCGCTTCGGCCTCGAGCGGACGGCGCGCCGCCCGTGAGCATGGACCGTCTTTTCCAGGCCCTGCGGGCGCGCGATGCCAACGCGCCGGTGCTGGTGGGCGCGCGGCGGAACTGGCGGGCGGCGGAACTGCTCGCGGCCATCGACGACCTCGCCGCGCGCCTGAGCGACCGCCGCGCGCTGGCGGTGCTCGCCGACAATGGCCCGGACTGGGTGATCGCCGATCTCGCCGCCCTGCGCGCGGGCATCCCCCACGTCCCGCTGCCCACCTTCTTCAGCGCGGCGCAACTGGCGCACGTGCTGGACGAGACGGGGGCGGACACCATGCTGACCGATCAGCCGGAGCGCATCGCCGCGCTGGCCGCGGGCTTCGCCGCCGCCGGCCGCTGGCATGGCCTGGCCTGGATGGCGCGCGCGCCGGTCCCGGCCCCGTCGCCGCTGCCCGCCGGCACGGCCAAGGTGTCCTTCACCTCGGGCAGCAGCGGCGCCGCCAAGGGCGTGTGCCTGAGCGCCGAGGGGCTGCTGGGCACCGCCACGGCGGTCGCCAACCGCCTCGCGGACCTGCCCATCGAGCGGCATCTGGCCGTCCTGCCCCTGCCCCTGCTGCTGGAGGACTGCGCCGGCCTCCTCGCCCCGCTGCTGCGCGGGGCGGAGATCCATCTGCCGGGCCTGGCCGACCTGGGCTGGCGGGGCATGGCCGGCTTCGATCCGGCTGGCCTGCACCAGGCCGTGCTGCGGTCCCGGCCGGGCAGCCTGATCCTGGTGCCGGAACTCCTCAAGGCCTGGACCCTGTTCCTGTCCGCCAGCCACCGGCGCGCCCCCGAGGGCCTGGCCTACGTCGCGGTCGGCGGCGCGCGGGTCGACCCCGGCCTGATCGGCCGGGCGCGCGCGCTGGGCCTGCCGGCCTACCAGGGCTACGGCCTGACCGAGTGCGGCTCGGTGGTCAGCCTGAATCGCCCCGGCGACGACGGCGACGGCGTCGGACGGCCGCTGGACCACGTCGTTGTGTCGGTGGAGGCGGGCGAGGTCGTCATCTCGACGCGCGCCTTTCTCGGCTATCTCGGCGCGGACGCCCCGCCCAGGAACGCCGCGTCGGCGTTCCGTACCGGCGACCTCGGCCACCTGGACGCCGGGCGGCACCTGCACCTGTCGGGGCGGCGCCGGAACCTGCTGATCACCTCCTACGGCCGCAACATCGCGCCCGAATGGGTCGAGGCCAGCCTGCTGGCGCAGCCGGCCGTCGCCCAAGCGGTGGTGACGGGCGACGCCCGTCCCTGGCTGAGCGCCGTGCTGGTGCCCGCGCCGCGGGCGACGGCCGACGCGGTAGCCGCCGCCGTGGCCGCCGCCAATGCCGACCTGCCCGATTACGCGCGGATCGGCGGCTGGATCACCGCCACCCCCTTCACCCCCGGCAACGGGCAGGCCACCGGCAACGGCCGTCCCGTGCGCGCCGCCATCCTGGACCACTACGCCTCCAGCCTGGAGGCGCTCCATCAGCATGAGGACCCCGTCAATGCCGTTCCATGAACAATTGGTCGCCGCCACCGCCGCCGACCGCGAGCAGCTCTTCGCCGCGCCCATCGTCGCCGACTGCCTGCGCGGACGGGTCGGCCGGGACAGCTACCTGGCCTTCCTCGGCCAGGCCTATCACCACGTGCGCCACACGACCCCCCTGCTGATGACCCTGGGCGGCCGACTGCCGGACCGCCTGGCCTGGTTGCGCGCGGCGGTGGCCGAGTACATCGCGGAGGAGATCGGCCACGAGGAATGGATCCTCAACGACATCGCCGCCGCCGGCGGGGATGCCGACGCCGTGCGCGCCAGCCGGCCGGACCTGCCCGCCGAGCTGATGGTGGCCTATGCCTACGACCTGATCCAGCGTGGCAATCCGGCCGGCTTCTTCGGCATGGTGTTCGTGCTGGAGGGCACCAGCGTCGCGCTGGCGCTGACGGCGGCCGACCGCATCCAGCAGGCCCTCGGCCTGCCCGACCGGGCTTTTTCCTACCTGCGCTCCCACGGCGCCCTGGACCAGGAGCACACCAAGCACCTCGCCAACCTGCTGGAACGCATGGACGCGGAGGATCAGGCCGAGGTCCTGCGCCGCGCCCGGGTCTTCTACCGGCTCTATGGCGACATCTTCCGCGCCCTGCCCGGCGCGGCCACCCGGGAGACGCCCCCATGCAACTGAACCACGCGCGCATCCTGCTCACCGGATCCACCGGTGGCCTCGGCCGGGCCCTGGCCCTGCAGCTTGCCCAGGCCGGCGCCGGCCTGCTGCTGGCGGGTCGCGACGCGGCCCGCCTGGCCGCCCTGAATGCCGACCTCGGCGCCGGCCATTCCAGCGTGCGCGCCGACCTCACCCGGCCGGAGGGCGTGGCCGCCGCGCTGGGGGCGGCGCGGGATTTTGGCGTCAACGTGCTGATCAACAATGCCGGCATCGGCGGCTTCGGGCTGTTCGATCGGCAGGGCTGGCCCACCGTGGCACAGGTGCTGGACACCAACCTGGAGGCGCCGATGCGCCTCACCCACGCCCTGTTGCCGCTGCTCAGGGAGCGGCCCGAGGCGGCCATCGTCAACATCGGCTCGACCTTCGGCAGCCTGCCGTTCGCCGGCTTCGCCGCCTACTCGGCGGCCAAGGCCGGCCTGCGCGGCTTCTCCCAGGCGCTGCGCCGGGAACTGGCGGACACCCCGGTGGCGGTCATCCACCTGTCCCCGCGCGCCATCGACACCCCCTTGAACACCGACGCCGTGAACGCCCTGAACCGCGCCCTGAAGAATCGCAGCGACAGTGCCGAGGTGGTGGCCCGGCAGGTGGTCGCGGCCCTGCGTCGGGGCGACGGGGAGCGCCATTTCGGCTTTCCCGAGCGCCTGTTCGCCTGGCTCAACGGTGTCGCCCCCGGCCTCATCGATCGCGGCCTGGCCGGCAAGCTGGCCATCATCAAGCAACACGCCCCCAATCGTTGACCGACCGGAGAAACCATGATGCTTCGAAACACCCTGCTCGCCATCCTGTTGATCGCCGGCGCCGGCCTGAGCCATGCCGGCGCCCCGGAAGACCTGATCCGGCCCATTCAGGATCAATGGGCGGAGATCAAGTACCGCCTGCCCGCGAAACAGCAGGCCGAAGGCTATGGCAAGCTGGCGGCCCAGGCGCGCAGGATCGCCGAAGGCAGTCCGGGCAGCGCCGAGCCCCTCATCTGGGAGGGCATCGTCCTGTCCAGCCAGGCCGGCGCCAAGGGCGGCCTGGGCGCCCTGAGCCTGGCCAAGCAGGCCCGGCAGCGGCTGGAGGAGGCCCTGAAGGTCAACGACAAGGCCTTGAGCGGATCCGCCTATACCAGCCTGGCCACCCTGTACGCCAAGGTGCCCGGCTGGCCGATCGGCTTCGGCGACGACAAGCGGGCCGATGAATATTTCAAGCGGGCCCTGGCCATCAACCCCGGCGGCATTGACCCGAACTTCCTTTACGCCGAGTATTTGGTCGAGAAGGACCGCCACGCCGAGGCGCGCGCCCTCCTGGAAACCGCCCTGAAGGCGCCCGCCCGGCCCGGGCGGGAACTCGCCGACAGCGGGCGCCGCCTGGAGATCCAGGGCCTGCTGGCGAAGCTGAACAAGGAAGCCAGGTAATTGCGTCTACTGCTGGTAGAGGACGACGCCCTGCTGGGCGATGGCATCCACGCCGGGCTGCGCATGGCGGACTATGCCGTGGACTGGGTGCGCGATGGCGAAGCGGCCCGCCTGGCCCTGCTCGATCACCATTACGCGGCCTGCGTGCTCGACCTGGGACTGCCGAAGCAGGACGGGCTGGCCGTCCTCAAGGACCTGCGCGGACGCGGCGACCCCCTGCCGGTGCTGATCCTCACCGCCCGCGACACCCCCGCCGACAAGATCACCGGGCTGGACGCGGGGGCGGACGACTACCTGACCAAGCCCTTCGACCTGGGCGAGCTGCAGGCGCGCATGCGCGCCCTGACCCGGCGCGCGGCGGGCAGCGCCGCGCCGACCTTCGAGCACGCCGGCGTGGTCCTGGAGCCGGCCAGCAAGCGGGTCACCCGCCATGGCCAGCCGGTCGCCCTGTCGGCGCGCGAATACGCCCTGCTGCACGACCTGATGCTGCACAGGAACCAGCTGCGCAGCCGCGGCCAGCTGGAGGAGAGCCTCTATGCCTGGGGGGAGGAGGCCGAGAGCAACACGCTGGAGGTCTACATCCATCATCTGCGCAAGAAGCTGGGGCACGATTTCATCCGCACCGTGCGCGGTCTCGGCTATCAGCTCGGAGACGCGGACTGATGGACGACAGGCTGCGCGGCGGGCGGATCCCTTCGCTGCGCTGGCGCCTGCTCCGCCTGGTGACCGTCGCCACCCTGCTGGCCTGGGCCCTCGCCGCCGCCTTCATCTACCATCAGGCACGCCACGACGTGCAGGAGCTGATGGATGCCCAGATGGCGGAGACGGCCAAGGTGCTGCTGGCCCTGGCCCCCGGCTCGCCGGTCTCGCCGCCGAGGACCCTGACCGAGGTGCGGGCGCCGGTCGACCACCCTGGCGAGATGTCCCTGGAGTTCCAGGTCCTGCGCCCGGACGGCGTGGTGCTCCTGCGTTCGGCCAACGGCCCGCGTCTGCCCGGCAACGCCGAGCCCGGTTACCGGGACCTGGGATTCGAAGGCAAACCCTGGCGCAGCCTGGTGATGGTGACGGCCGACGGCGCCCTGCGCGCGCAGGTGGCCCACCCGACGAGCTACCGGGACAAGGAGGCCCTGGAGATCGCCTGGAACGCGATCCTGCCGCTGGCCCTGCTGCTGCCGGTGCTGGTCCTGCTGATCTACTTCTCCATCCGGCACGGCCTGCGCCCCCTGGACGCCCTGGCCTCGGACGTGGCGACGCGCTCGCCGGAGAACCTGGGCCACCTGGCAAGCGGGGCGGTGCCCCTGGAGGCCCGGCCCCTGGTCACCGCGCTCAACCAGTTGCTCGGGCGCCTCACCACCACCCTGGAGAATGAACGCCGCTTCACCGCCGATGCCGCCCACGAATTGCGCACCCCCCTGGCGGCGCTCAAGGTCCAGGCGCAGATCGCCATCGCCACGCGGGATCCGGAACAGCATCGCCACGCCCTGTCCCAGGTGCTGGCCGGCACGGAGCGCGCGACGCGGCTGGTGGAGCAGCTGCTGCGCCTGGCCCGGCTGGACCCGATCGTGCGGCTCGCCGACACGCAGCCCGTCGATCTGGCCGAGCTCGCCCGCGGCGTCCTGGCGCAGGGCCCCAGCCTCCCGTCCGGAAAGGACGAGGCCCCACGCCTGCTGACGGCCGAGGCGGCGGTGGTCATCGACGGCGACGCCGACCTGCTCGGCATCGCCCTGCGCAACCTGATCGACAACGCCCTGCGCTACACCCCCAACGGCGCCCGCGTCACGGTGAGCGCGGGACGCGAGCATGGCGAACCCTGCCTGGCGGTCACCGACACCGGCCCCGGCGTCCCCGTCGAGGACCTGCCGCGCATTGTCGAGCGCTTCTACCGGGGACGCGAGGCCGGCGCCGAGGGCAGCGGCCTGGGGCTGGCCATCGTGCGGCGCATCGCCGAACTGCACGGCGCCCGCCTGGAAGTGGACAACCTCCCGGGCGGCGGCTTCATCGCCCGCCTGCGCTGGTGCGGCGCGCCGCAGCCAGGCGCGACGGCC
Source organism: Thiobacillaceae bacterium (assembly GCA_025458005.1). Taxonomy (GTDB): domain Bacteria; phylum Pseudomonadota; class Gammaproteobacteria; order Burkholderiales; family Thiobacillaceae; genus JALOTG01. The sequence goes on along the minus strand of JALOTG010000006.1, from coordinate 8,272 downwards.
CGCTAGAGGTCCAGCTCGCCGCCGTAGCCGGTCAGCTCCAGGTAACCCCGGCCGATCTCCGCGCCGGCCGCCCCGCCCGGCGCCAGGGCGCGCACCGCGCCCTCCCAGTAGAGCGTCCCGGTGCTGCCGCGTCCGTCCAGTTCCTGGTCGTCCAGCAGGGGCCGCAGCTCCATCGCCAGGCCGGGCACGGCCAGGCGCCAGGCGACCGGGTAGACGACGCCGGTGCGCGGCGAGCGCCACTGCCGCAGCGGCCGCCAGCTCACCTCCGCGGGCGAGAAGACGCGCACCCCGCCGGCGGCGTCGCGCCGCGTGCCGCCCGCCCACAGGCTGCCGCCCGTCTTGTCGCGGATGCGGAAGGCCATCAGCGCCCCCCCGTCGTTCAGGTTGACCCCGGTCCAGTCCCAGCCGGCCGCCGCCGGGTTGAGGATCGTCGTCGACCATTCATGGTCCAGCCAGGCGCTGCCGCGGACGCCGACCGCGCGGCCGTCGCGGCGCAGCGTGCCCGACACGCGCAGCTGCGGCCAGGAGTAGTAATGGCTCGCCTCCTGCGCGCCGGGGCCCTTGCGGCTGTAGCCGCCCTGCCCCTGCAGCAGGAGGGACTGGGTGGGCGCGAGTTCCAGGTCCAGGCCCCAGCCCTCGGCGGCGACATGGGCGCGGTAGCGTCCGTCGGCGCCCAGGCTCAGGTGCCAGTCGTCGATCCACACCCGGGTGTTGCCCGCCTCGGCCCCGGCCAGGCCCAGCCCCGCCCGGGCGCTGCGCTCGGCGTGGCGCAGGCGGCCCAGGGCCGGGTCGGCCAGCGCGGCGTGGGCGAAGATCAGCTGGCGCGGGTTGAAGGCGCTCGGGTTGGCGCTCTCGCGCGGCGGCCGGCTGCGGAAGAAGGTGACCTGGAAGCCGAGCGGCCCGCCCCCGGGCTCCTCCAGCCAGCCGGTGAGGTACCACCACTCGGTGCGGTAGTCGGGATGGCTGCCGTGGTCGCGGGGGAATTCCAGGCGGGTGTCCGGCCGCACCGGGGGGTAGGTCACGGCCCGGCTCGGCGCGAAGTCGGCGCGCGCCGCGAGCGCGGGCTGGCCAAGCAGCATCAGGGCGACGAGCAGCGTCAGCATCAGGCGCATCATTCCTCTCGTGCCGCCAGGACCGCCTCGCCGCGCATCGCCGCCCGCGAGCTGGCCAGGGCGGTGAGGGCCGCCAGGACCAGCAGGGCGGCATAGAACAGGGCCAGCTGGCCGGCGGGCAGGCGCAGGTCCATGCTCCAGTGGAAGGACTGCGGGTTGACCACCGCCACCAGCACCAGGCTCGCCGCCAGGCCGGCCAGGGCCCCGGTCAGGATCCCGGCCAGGGCGAGCAGGGCCGCCTCGGCGGCGATCATGCCGCCCACCTGGCGGCGCGTCATGCCCAGATGGCGCAGCACGCCGAACTCGGCGCGGCGCACCAGGGACTGGGCGGAGAACACGGCCGACACGCCAAACAGCCCGACCAGCACGGCGACCGCCTCCAGGGCGTAGGTGACGGCGAAGCTGCGGTCGAAGGCGGCCAGGGACAGACGGCGCACCTCGCCGGGCAGGCGCACCTCCAGGCCGGGGCCGAATTCCTGGCGCAGCTGGCGCGCCACGGCCTCGGCGGGCATCCCCGTCACCCACAGGGCGGCGTCGTTGACCGCCGCGTCGCCGGTGAGGCGCCGGTAATGGGCCAGGTCGATCACCGCCGTGCCGTGCTGGCGGCCGTAGTCGCGCCACACGCCGGCCACGGTGAAGGCGGCGCGGGCATCGCCCAGGGGCAGCTCGAAGCGCTCGCCAAGCCGCCAGCCATGCAGATCTCGTCCGGCCTCGGATACCCAGGCCGGCGCCGTGCCGGGGTGCAACGGGGCGTCGAGGACCTCGCGCAGGGGCAGCACGGTGCCTGCCGTGGCCGGCGAGATGGGCCGTGCCATCAGGTCGACGGGCGGCCGGGCGGGATCGAGGTGCAGCTTGCGGTGGCGCAGGAATTCGGCCGCCGCCACGCCCGGCAGCGCGGCCAGGCGGGCCTGGGCGGCGGCGTCCAGGTAGCCGCTGCCCTCGGCGCGCCCCGAGCGCGCGTAGACATCGGCGCGCAGGACCTGATGCAGCCAGGCCTCCACCGAGTCGCGGAAGGAGGTGACCATCACCGCCATGGCGGTGACCAGGGCCACGCTCACCACGATGGCCGCCACCGCCAGGGCCGCCTGGCCCGGCGCCCCGGTCAGCCGCGCCAGGGCCAGGCCGGACAGCGCGCCGGCCGGGCGCGGCAGGCGGCCGCCCAGGCGGGCCAGCAACCAGGGCAGCAGGGCCGCCGCGCCGAGGATCAAGAGGGCGATGGCGGCGTAGGCGAACACCGGGATACCCGCCAGCGGCGGGGCGAAGGGCAGCGCCGCGCCGAGGCCGAGCAGCAGCAGGCCGGGACCGGGACGCTGCCAGCCCCTGAGCCAGGTCTCCGCGTCGCCCGGCCGGAGCCCCCGCGCCGGGGACATGCGCGCCGCCTCCCGCGCCGGCAGCCAGGCCCCGACCAGGGCGGCGCCGACGCCCAGCGCGAGATAGGCCGCCAGGGTGCCCGGTGGCACGCGCAGTTCCGGCGCCAGCCCGGCGAAATAGCCCGCCCCCAGGTCGCCGCCCAGGGCGGCGAGGCCCGCCGCCGCCAGGCCCACCCCCAGGGCGGCGCCCAGGCCGGCGCCGAGCAGGCCCAGCAGGCCCGCCTCGGTCAGCAGCAGGGTGCGCAGCTGGCCCCGCGTCGCCCCCAGGGTGCGCAGCAGGGCGAACTGCGGCCGGCGGCGCAGCACGGACAGCCATTGCGTGGTGAACACCAGGAACAGGCCGGTGAACAGGGCGATGCCGGCCAGCACCCCCAGGTTGACCCGGTAGGCGCGCGAGGCCTCGGCGGCGCGACTGCCCGGCGCCTCGGGCGCCTCCACGCGCACGCCGGGCGGCAGCCCGGCCAACAGCTCGCGCGCGAACAGGTCCCTGTCCACGCCCGGCGCCAGGCGCAAGTCGAGGCGATGGATGCGGCCCGGCTCGCCGAACAGCCATTGCGCCCCGGCGATGTCCATCAGGCCGTGGCGGCCGGCGGCCCCGGGCAGGACGGCGACGACGCGCAGGCGCACGCTGCCCGTGCCGGCGCGGGCCGGCAGGCTGTCGCCCGGCGCCAGGCCCAGGGCGCCGGCGGCGGCCTCGGTGAGGGCGATGGCGTCCGGGTCGAGCAGGCTGAAGCGGTCCATCCCCGCCGCCGCCGCGCCGCCCAGCCAGGCCTGACCGGGCTGGTTCAGGGCGCGGGCGCGGAAGGGGTCGAGGCCGAGCACCTTGAGGGACTCGCTCCGCCCCGGCAGGGTCAGGGTGGCCTCCACGCCGGGGCTGGCCGCCGCCACCCGGGCATCGGCGACCAGGCGGGGGTAGAGGGCCTCGGGGAAGCCCACCCCGTCGCCGCGCAGCACCAGGTCCGCCTGGCCCGACAGGCGCCGCGCCGAGTGGGCGAAGTCGTCCACCGCCACCTGGTGGATCAACTCCACGGCCAGGCCCATCGCCACCCCCAGGGCGATGCCCAGCACCGACAGCAGGACACGGCCGAGATTGCCGCGCCAGTGGCCCAGCAGCGTGACCCCCAGCAGGTGCGACAGCGCCGGGATGGCGGACGGGCAGGCAGTCCCGGGGGGGCGATCCGGCAAGGCGCTCATGCTTGGTCCGCTCACTGGGTGGGTCTATCCTGAAAGGGGTATGACACGGTGCCCGAGACGCCTGCCCGCGCGGCAGGGACGAAGGTCCGGTGTTGAAGGGTGGGGGCAAACCCATACCACATGAAGGAGGTAGCCATGAGACATCCCGTTCCCGCGCATCCTGTCCTGACCCGCCTGGCCCTGCCGCTCGGCCTGCTCGCCCTGGGCGCCGCGGCGCCGGCCGCCCCGGCCGGCAACGTGGCGACCGGCCAGAAGCAGGCCACGTTCTGCGCCAGCTGCCACGGCCCGGACGGCAACCTCACCCACACCGGCACCCCCAGGCTGGCCGGCCAGCCCGCCGAGGCCCTGATCGCCAAGATGATGGTCTACCGCGCCGGGCAACGCGTCCATCACCCGATGATGGGCCTCCTGGCGCACAGCCTGACCGACCAGGATATTGCCGACCTGGCCGCCTTCTATGCCGCCCAGACGCCCACGCCGAGCCTGAAGCGCTACGGCGAGCCCTGAGCAGCTGCATCGCTCAGGCGGGGCCGAGGCCGTCGGGCGTCAGCCGCAGCACCCGGTCGGCGCGTGCCGCGGCCCTTTCCGAATGAGTCACCAGGAGGGCGGCGCAGCCCTGCTCGCCAACCTGCCGGGCGATCAGCGCCATGACCTGCACGGCGTTGGCCGCGTCCAGGTTGCCGGTGGGCTCGTCCGCCAGCAGCAGGCGCGGCCGGTGGGCCAGCGCGCGGGCCACCGCCACGCGTTGCGTCTCGCCGCCGGACAATTCGCGCGGGTAGGCCGCCGCGCGCTCGGCCAGCCCCACCGCCGCCAGCATCCCGGCGGCCCGCGCGGCGCGTTCGGCGGCTGGCCAGCCGTTCAGGGCCAGGGGCAGGATGATGTTCTCAGCCGCCGTCAGATGCGGCAGCAAGTGGAAGGCCTGGAAGACGAAGCCCATCTCGTGGCGGCGCAGCAGGGTGCGCGCGTCGTCGTCTAGGCCGCCCAGGTCGCGGCCGTCGAAGGCGACGCGCCCGGCGTCCGGGGTGTCCAGGCCGGCCAGCAGGTTGAGCAGGGTGGACTTGCCGGCGCCGCTCTCGCCCATCACCGCCACGAACTCGCCGGCGCCGAGCATCAGGTCCACGCCGCGCAGCACGGTGCGGGGCACCGGGCCGGGGTAGGCCTTGGCCAGGCCGCGCGCCTCGACCAGGGCGGCGCTCACCCGCCCCTCCCGTCCCCGGCCTCGACCCGCGCGCGTTCCGGCCGGGCGGGCCAGACGCCCTTGTCCGCCGCGCGGGGCCCGTCGAACACCAGCCAGCTCTGCCGCCCGTGGTGCGGCAGGGCGCGGCCCAGGGCAGCCAGGGCCTGGGCGTCGGCGGCCGAGACCACCGCGTAGGGACGCCCCGCTGTGCCGCGTCCGACCCACGCCCGGGCGCTGCCCCGGCCGGCCAGTTCGGCCGGGCGCGGCGGCAGCCCGAGCCGCGCTAGCAGGCGGTCTACCGACTGCTCGCCGCCCAGGATCAGCAGCGGCAGGTCGGCCGGCAGATCGCGCCCGTCGCCGGCGGCAACAGCCGGCTCGGCGTCCAGCAGCCGGGCGGCCAGTTCGCGGCCCGCCGCCTGCCAGGCCGGGTCGGCCTCGGCGACGACCACGCCGGCGCGCGGCGCGACGAACACCTCGCGCAGGATGGGGGGCAGCAGGGCGGGGTCCAGGCGGCGCCACAGGCGGTAGTCCGGGTCCAGCTCCACCGCCTGGATGCGACCCGGCGCGGTCAGGACCGCCTCGGCGCGCTTTCCGGTCATCTCAACCCAGCGCGTCAGCCGCTGGTTCGGGTAGACGAGCAGGCGGACCGGCACGCGCAGGGCATAGCCGCCGTCCTGCTCCAGGACCACCCGCGCCTGGCGCTCGCCGCCGCGCGCGGAGACGATGTGGAGGCGCGGCGCGCCGGGCCGCTCCACCCACTGGCGGAAGAAGCCGGCGAGGTCGCGCCCGCTGGCCTCGGCGAAGGCGCGCTCCAGGTCCGCCCAGCCCGCCGCGCGGAAGCGGTGGCGCTGCCAGAACAGGCGCAGGCCCCGCTCGAAGGCGGGCGCCCCGATCAGGTCGCGCAGCATGAGGAAGACCATGGCCGATTTGTTGTAGCCGACGATGGAGGAGATGCCGTGGCGGCGCGACGTGAAGTCCTTCAGCGCCGTGTCCTCCGCCGCCGGCACGGCGGCCAGGTCGCGCAGCCAGCCCAGGCGCGCCTCCCGCGCGGCCGCCTCGCCCTCGTCCTCCTTGTAGGCGTAGTCGGCCAGGAAGGTGGTCAGCCCCTCGGACCAGTTGCCGCGCCGCCAGTCCGGGTAGACGCCGTTGCCCCACCAGTTGTGCAGCACCTCGTGGCCCAGGGAGGTGGCGCGGATGAACGGCAGGCGCAGCACCTCGCGGCCCAGGTAGGTCAGGCTGGGCATGCCGAAGCCGGTCGGCAGGGGGCTGGACACCACGCTGAACGACTCGAACGGATAGTCGCCGATCAGGCGGCTGTAGCGCTCGATGTAGCGGGCGCTGTCGGCCAGGTACGCGTCGGCCAGTTCGGCCAGTTCCTGGTGGAACCAGGTCCGCACCCGCACCACACGGCCCCCCGGCAACGCGAGCGGGCGCTCGCTTACGGCGTAGGGCCCGGCCATCAGGTCGATGCCCTCGGCGGGATGGGGGAAATCGAACTGCGCCGTGTACTCCCGGCCGGACGACTCGCCGACCAGGTTGCCGGGCACCAGGCCCTTCTGCCCGGCGGGCAGGGTCAGTTTGACGCGGTATGCGAAGGGCACGCCGGGGTCCGGATACCAGCCGGTGCCGGCCGGCAGGTAGCTGCCCTGCACGCCGGCCATGGCCGGCATGCGCTCGAGCACCTGGCGGTGGTCGCGCGCCTGGGTCGCCTCGAGCCGGCCCTGGTAGCGCAGCCTGACCGTGCGCGCCCCGGCCGGCGGGCGCCAGCCCTCGCCGCGCAGGTCGGGCCGGGCGACCGGCCGGCCGTCCACCTCGACGGCGGTGATCGCGAAGCGTGCATCCAGGCCCAGGGCCGGCAGGGGTTCGCTGTCGCGGACGGTGGCGTCCACGCTGAGCTGCCGGCCGGCGGGGTCGAGGCGCAGGTCCAGTTCCAGGCGCGGCGCCGCCCACGCCCAGGGCGCCGCCCACAGCAGCAGCAGCGGCAGCGTGACCAGGCGCTTCACGACTCGGGCGGGAAGCGCGCCACCAGGTCCACGTCGGCCCCGTCGCGGCGCACCTTGAGGGGCAGCCAGGTGCCCGGCGCCTGGCGCTGCACGGCCTGGCGGACCGCCTGCAGGGACGCGGCCGGCCGGCCCGCGACCTGGGTCAGCACATCGCCCGCCTTGATGCCGGCCGCCTCCGCGACGCTGCCCCTCACCACCTCGGCGACGCGCACGCCTTCCTCGGCGGGCTCCATGGCCACCCCCAGCCGGGGCGGATTCTCCGCCGGCGTGGCGACCGCGTAGAGCGCGTCGGCCAGGCCCGGCGCGGCGGCCGAGCAGGGCTGGCCGACGTCCCAGGTCATCAGCCCGGCGACCCGCGTCACGCCCAGGTCCTTCAACTGGTGGGCCACCCCGTAGCCGTGGCGCACGTGGCCGGCGCCCAGGATGCCCACCACCAGCGCGTCCGGCTGCCTGGCCAGGTGGGCGGCGATGCCGCTGGCCATGGCCCGGTCCCATACCGTCTGGGCCTCGACGAAGCGCTCGAAGCTGGCCTCGTCCTGCTTCTTCTCCGGGTGGTGCGCGAACACCGTCTTCAACTCCGTTCGGTAGTCCGGCAGCGGCGCGGCCGGCCGGCCGAGGCCCTCGCGCCGATCGGCGGGCACCGCGTCCCAGCCCTCCTTGCCCACCTGGTCGACCAGGTCGCGCTCCACGTTCAGGGCCAGCATGGGCAGGCGGTTCATGCGCGCGTAGTGGAACAGGGGCAGGTAGAGGCGGGCGTCGAAGCCCCACACCCTGTCCCACTCCGCCTGCCGGAGGAACTCCGCCTCGGACAGCTCGCCGGCCACCCAGCGGTCCAGCACCGGCTGCAGGCGGCGCGGGAACATCTCGAAGCCGATGGCCAGGGATGGGCGGCGGGCGTGCAGCTGGGCCAGGGTGTGCAGCTGCCAGCGGTGGTCCTCGGCGCTGTCGTGAGTCTCGCCCAGCAGCACCGCCTGCTGGGCGGCCAGCCGGTCCAGCAGGGCCGCGGCGTCGGTCGGACGCGCCCCCGCCTCGGTCGGCGCCAGCCAGCGCCCGGGCTCGCCGCAACCGGCCGCGCGGTTCTGGAGGTCCTGGGCGGAGCAGGCCAGGGTCAGCGAGGCGAGGGCCACCAGGGTCAGGGTCTTGATCTGCATGCGCATTTGACGGGGCATCCGGTAGCGGGTTCGCGGCCATTATGCGCCAGGGCGGCGGCGCGCGGACTGCGCCATCAGGTCGCACGATGCACCCGGACGGTGCGCCCGGCCCCCTGACCCCGCACCACTGAATATAAAAATCAAAGAGTTATGGATGGCACGGCGATTGCTAGGATCTGCTCATCGGGATTCATGACCACGACGGTCCGGGAGGTCGCCACCAGTCTCAAGCATGTCTCCTCGCGCTCCTCCATGTGAGGTTGGC
>JALOTG010000251.1 GCA_025458005.1 Thiobacillaceae bacterium | reverse complement strand
ATAGGCAGGTCGGCCGGATTCACTTTGCGGAACGAGGGCGGGTTGGGCATGTCCGGCGGCAGCTTGCGCTGCGCGCTGGCGATGGCCGACTGCACGTCCTGGGCGGCGGCGTCGATGTCCCGGTCGAGGCTGAACTGCAGGGTGATGGTGGTGCTGCCCTGGGCGCTGGTGGAGGTCATGTTGTCCACCCCGGCGATGGTGGAGAACTGCGCCTCCAGGGGCGTGGCCACCGATGCCGCCATGGTCTCCGGCGAGGCGCCGGGCAGGCTGGCGCTCACCGCGATGGTGGGGAAGTCCACGTTGGGCAGCTCGGAGACCGGCAGCGCCCGGTAGGCGATGACGCCGAAGACCAGGAACGCCGCCATCACCAGCGTGGTCATCACCGGCCGGCGGATGCACAGTTCGGACAGCTGCATGGTCAGGGCCTGGTCAAGCGGTCGGCGCGCATGCCCATTCACCTTCCCCCGGGAGGGGGCAAGACCGGGATGGGTGCGTGGCGCGGGCCATGCTCCTGGGCGAACGGCACCTGCTCATGGCGGGGGCATCACCGGGCATCGCGCGATCCGCGACGCATGGAACGCGAAAACCGGTAGGAGGCCCGCTGGCGGGCCGAACACTTCACGCCGCAAGCGGCGCTCCTACCGGCCGTGGGTGGACGTTTCACTTCAGCCCCCTTCCTTGGCCTTCACCTTGGCCCCCGGCGTCAGGCGCGAATGCCCGTCGGTGATCACCGTCTCGCCGGCCCGCAGCCCCTCGGCCAGGGCGGCCGTGCCCGCGTGCACGACGTCCAGCGTCACGGGGCGCAGCTCGGCGGTCCGGTCGGCCTTGACCACGTACACAAAGGTGCCGTCCGGCCCCTGCTGCACCGCCTCGGCCGGCACCGTCACCGCCTCGCGCAGCGTGTCCAGGCGCAGGCTGACGGCGAGGTGCTGGCCTGGGGTGAGCCTTTCGTCCGCGTTGGCCAGGGTGGCCTTCATGCGGATGGTGCCAGTGGCGGCGTCCACCGCGTTGTCCAGGAAGCGCACCGCGCCCGTCTGGGGAGGCGCGTCGTCGCCCGGCACCCGCACCGCGACCTCGAGTCCGCCGGCGAGCAGCCGCTCGCGCAGCCGGGCCAGGTGTCGCTCCGGCACGGCGAAGGAGACGAACAGCGGGCGCACCCGGTTCACCACCGCCAGCGGGGTGTCGTTGACCTTCACCGCCGTGCCGGGGAAGACCAGGCGCGCCCCCACCACGCCGGCGATGGGGGCGCGCACCACGGTCCAGGAAAGATGCAGCCGGGCCAGCTCGACGGCGGCCTGGTCCGCCTTCACGGTCGCCTCGGCGGCCGCCAGCGTGGCGCGCGTCTCCTCCACCTTCTCCTCGGAGATGAAGCCCTGGGCCTTGAGTGCCTGGTGGCGCGCCAGGTCGGCGCGGGCCTTGGCCAGCTGGGCCTGGTCCCGGGCCAGGTTGGCCTCGGCCTGGCGCAGCCGCGCCTCGAAGTCGGACGGATCCAGCCGCACCAGGACGTCGCCCCTGGCCACGTGCCGCCCCTCGTCGTAGTCCACCGCCGCCACCTGGCCATCCAGGCGCGACATGAGGGTCACCGACTCGTAGGCCTCCGCCCGTCCCACCACCTCCAGCAGCACCGGCACGTCCCGGGCCACCGCCTGGGCCAGGGTCACCGGCACCGGCGGCTTGGGCTTGTCCAGGGCCTTGGCCCGGTCTTCCTCGGCGATGACCCAGAAGCGCCAGGCGATGCCGGCGATGGCGGCGATCAGCAGCAGCAGGAAGAGGGTCTTTCTGGTCGAGCCCGAGTCAGCCAAGGGATGCCTCCGTCAGGGTGGATGAAGCGCATTGTCCCCGAAGAACGGCCCCTTGTGAGCCGCCCGTTACGGTTTGCAGGCAGCGCGAGGGGGACATGATGGAGAGCGATACGGCCAGTCATCGCCTGGGTGGTCACTGCGCTGCGGGCCTCGTGATGACTGTTTCCAACTGCAGGATCCGCACCAAGCCAGTCGTTGATCTCGAATGCATGAGTTTGGGATTGGGCTGGATTGCCGCGTCGGCTGCGCCTCCTCGCAACGACGTCATCGCCAGGCGCGCAGCGCCGTGGCGATCCAGGAAATGCAGAGGACTCGTTTCCCCTCGATCACCCGGTTCATGGAGAGGGGCGAGGCGGCAATCCAGTTGGCGGGCGCCCGGCTGAAACATCTCGTTACGAATTGGCATGCCGGCCGTTACATCGGGCGGCTATCAATATAAAAAGGGTTCCAAGCGATCGGATGACCGGGGAGCCGAAAGGTTCGCGCTGAGAGCGGAGAGGAAAGGAGGCGAGTCATGAGCAGATCACCATCCAAGCAGGGCGGGTCAGCCTGGCCGCGCGACGGCCTGCTCGCCAGGCGGCTCCTCCTGCTGGCGGCAGTGCTGTCCCTGGCCGCCTGCGCGTCCCAGCCGCCTGAGGCATCCGCCCGGCAGGCGGAAGGCGCGGCCGGGGCGTGGACGTTGCCGCCCACCCAGGTCTATTTCTACCCCGTCGCCGGACAGGGCCCGGCGCAGCAGGACCGGGACCGCTTCGAGTGCCACCTGTGGGCGGTCCGGCAAACCGGCTTCGATCCCAGCAAGCCCCTGCCGCCGCCCGCGCCCAGGGTGGAGGTCATCCCCTCGCCGCCGCCCGGCACCGACACCGCGCTCGGCGCCCTCACCGGGGCCGCGCTCGGCGCCGCCGTGGCCTATCCCGGCGACACCGGGGAAGGGGCGGTGGTGGGCGCCGTGGCCGGGGCGGTCATCGGCGCCGTGTCGGACAGCTCCCGCCAGGCCCAGGCCGAGAGCATCCAGCGGCGCTACGACCAGCGTGACGCCCAGCGCCTCGCCCGGCTCGAGCGCCAGGCCGGGGACTATCGACGCGCCATGTCGGCTTGCCTGGAAGGCCGCGGCTATGCCGTGCACTGAGCCCCGTCCGGCCAGGCATCCACGTCGCACGCAAGGAGCTAAACCATGACCAACCATCGTCCCATCCTCGCCAGCCTGATGCTGGCCCTCCTGCTGGGGGTCGGCATGACCCCCGTCTTGGCCGACCGCGACGGCCCGCCGCCGCGCCGGGACAGCCCCGCCAGGGCGGCCCCGCACGGGCAGGTGCCGTCGCCCCGTTACCAGCCGCCCGATCGTCATCAGGAGCTGGATCGGCGCCACTATCACAACCGCTACTACCCCTCGCGCGGCGTGGTGGTCGACGCCATCCCGCCGCGCCACCTGGTGGTGCCCTACCGGGACGCGCGCTACTACTTCCACGGCGGCGTCTGGTATCGGCCCTCCGGGCCCCGCTACGTGGTGGTCGCGCCCCCCATCGGGCTGAGCATCTCGGTGCTGCCGCCCTACTACAGCACCGTGTGGGTCGGCGGCGCGCCCTACTACTACGCCGACGGGGTCTACTACGCCTGGCGGCCGATCGAGCGGACCTACGTGGTGGTCGACCCGCCGCGGGAAGAAGAAGTCGTCGCCCTGCCGCCCGAGCCTGAACAGCTGTTCATCTACCCCAGGATGGGCCAGACCGAGCAGCAGCAGGCCACCGACCGCTACGAATGCCACGGCTGGGCGGTCGACCAGACCGATTTCGACCCCACCCGCCCCGGCGGCGGCGTGCCCGAAGCCCAGAACGCGGCCAAGCGCGC